>NZ_JARESU010000370.1:0-1999 GCF_046027075.1 Paraburkholderia sp. RL18-085-BIA-A
CCGGTAGAGTCGAGATGTGACGCGGTGGCGGTAGGCTGGGTTTGTCTGTTGCCGCCTCTTTCGTCTGGCGGTGCCCGAATAACCGCACCATGGCTCCGTCTTCACACCCCGCTCATCGAACCCGTCGTGCAGATCTCCCGCAACGGGCTCTCGGACGAGACATCACGCCTTCGTACACGGCAAGTCACTACCAAGGCCCCTGTAGACGAACGAGACCGAAGTGCCCGTAGAGGTGCGAGGATGGATAGCTCCCGCCCCTGCGACGCCTGACCTTGTGCTTGATACGTAACCACCGGCGCAACCGCGCAGCGGTATAGCTGTCGAGCGCCCGGTACGCGCGTCTGAACGTCCCTACCTTGAAGTAGTTCGCCCAGCCGCGTAGCATGCGATTCAACTTGCCAACCAGCTCCGTGGTATCCAGCCACGTCATGGAAGCGGCGGTCAGCGCATGAACCTTCTCAACCATGCGCCGGATACTCTTCTTCGATGGACGCATGCCCATACGGGCCTGCCCAGTCGTTACTGAGTACATCCGCCCAAACGTGTAACCCAGGAAGTCGAATTCGCCTTCCGGAACCGCACAAAGTTGTGTCTTCTCCTCGTTGACCGTCAGCTTCAGCTTGCTCATGATCTCGCGTAGTCGCGACAACGCTTCTTCAGCTTTGCCTCGCTTGCACAGGATCACCAGATCGTCCGCGTAGGTCACGATTCGACTGCCAAGACTTCGCTCAAGCCCAAGCTTCTTCCATGCCAACACAAACCGGCGCATGTAAATATTCGCCAGCAATGGTGAAATGGGTGAGCCTTGCGGAATGCCTCGCCTGCTGTCCCTGGCCTCGGTCGTACGTGTCTTCCGGCCTCGGTGATCGGTTTCTTCAACGGAGCACTCCAACCACATCCGGATCAGATGTAGCACGCGCCGATCCACGATGCGCCGCGCGAGCGACAACATCAAATCGGCGTGGGGAATACTTCCGAAGTAGTCCGCCAAGTCGGCGTCAACAACGTCCGTTTGCCCTCTATGCAGCCGCTCCTCCACCTCGATCACCGCTTGCTGGGCATTTCGCCCCGGGCGGTAAGCGTACTGCTCTGGTGGAAGGTCCGCTTCGAAGATCGGTTCGAGCACCAGCATTGCTGCTGTCATGCACACCCGATCCCGCAAGGTCGAGATGCCCAGTGGCCTCAGCTTGCCATTGGCCTTCGGGATAAACACTCTTCTGATAGGGTCCGGCCGGTAACTTTCCTGCCTGAGCGCAAGCGCCAGTTCGCCGAGCCACTTCTGCACCCCATACGCTTCGACCTCCGCGAAGTCTTGCCGATCGACACCCGGCGCGCCCCTGTTCGAGCGGCACTGGGCGTACGCATGCGCCAGCACATCCTCGCGATAGATCTTGTCGTACAGCGCGTAGAAGCGATACCCGGCTTCTGCCTTCGCTTTCGCGTGTAACGCCATCTGCAGCTTCTGAACCCGAATCGGAGTTGATAGGTTGCCCAATCTCCACGTCCTCACTACGTATTGCGTCTGTCTTGAACTGAGGCCCCTTTCCTCCACCAGCATTACACCGGCTTCAGCGGTAATACGGGCCTCTCCGTCACCCCAAGGCGCCCGGCCTGTCCCTCGCGGGCGTCCGGTTGGTCATCCCTGACCACGCCAGGGGGCTTCCCGTGTTGCGTGCGCTTTCCTTGTGTGCATGCTGTCGCCACTACCCCGGCGCAGCGACTGGGCGTCCTGCCTGCTCATTCACCCAGTCGTATCAGCCTTCCCCGATATGGCAGTCAGGTCGGCCTGCGCATCGACGTTTTCGAGGCTTGCTCGGCGTTCACTCGCGTTACGGCCTGCACACTCGCGCTGTCACCGTATTTCGTGACACGCTTCACCGAAGGCTTCAACCGCTTCGTTACCTCCACGATTGCTCCGGTTGCTTCCGGCTGGAGCGGTTGCCGGGTGGGGCTTTCACCCACTGGAAAAGCGCCGCCTTTGCACGGCGCACGCCATGAA
>NZ_JARESU010000371.1:0-1998 GCF_046027075.1 Paraburkholderia sp. RL18-085-BIA-A
CGCCGTCATGTTGACGATCCGGCGCACCGTCGCCGAAGGCGTCAGCACGTGCACCGGCTGGGCCGCGCCGAGCAGCATCGGGCCAATCGCGATGTTGTTGCCCGCCGCGGTCTTCAGCAGGTTGTACGAGATGTTGGCCGCATCGATGTTCGGCAGCACCAGCAGGTTCGCGTCGCCTTCGAGCGTCGAATCGGGCAGCACCTCGCGACGCAGATTCGCGTCGAGCGCCACGTCGCCGTGCATTTCGCCGTCCACCTGCAGTTCCGGCGCGCGTTGGCGCAGGATCTCCAGCGTGTCGCGCATCTTCTGCGCGGTCGGCGCGTTGCTCGAACCGAAGTTCGAATGCGACACCAGCGCGACCTTCGGCTCGATACCGAATCGGCGCACTTCCTCGGCGGCCATGATGGTGATCTCGGCCAGCTGCTCCGGCGTCGGATCGACGTTCACGTGCGTGTCCACCAGGAAAATCTGCCGGTTCGGCAGCACCAGCGCGTTCATCGCCGCGTACACCGCGCAGCCTTCGCGCTTGCCGATCACCTGGTCGATGAAGTGCAGATGCCGGTGCGTCGTGCTGATCGTGCCGCAGATCATGCCGTCCGCCTCGCCCTTCTTCACCAGCATCGCGCCGATCAGCGTGGTGCGGCGGCGCATTTCGAGCTTCGCCATCTGCGGCGTGATGCCCTTGCGCGACATCATCTTCGCGTATTCCTGCCAGAAATCACGGTAACGCTCGTCATGATCGGTGTTGACGACCGTGTAGTCCTGCCCCGCGACCAGCCGCAGACCGTAGCGCGCCATGCGCTGCTCGATCACCGCCGGACGCCCGATCAGGATCGGCCTGGCCAGCTTTTCGTCGACGATGATCTGGATCGCGCGCAACACGCGCTCTTCTTCGCCCTCCGCGAACACGATGCGCTTCTTCTCCGGCTCGACACCACGCGCGAGCTGGAAAATCGGCTTCATGGTCGTGCCGCTGTGATACACGAACTGCTGCAGATGCTGCTGGTACGCTTCCATGTCCTCGATCGGACGCTCGGCGACGCCTGAATCCATCGCGGCCTTCGCCACCGCCGGCGCGACCTTGACGATCAGACGCGGATCGAACGGCTTCGGAATCAGATATTCCGGCCCGAACGACAGATCCTGAATGCCGTACGCGGTCGCGACGATGTCGCTCTGCTCCTGGCGCGCCAGTTCGGCGATCGCATTGACCGCCGCGATTTCCATTTCCCGCGTCACCGTGGTCGCGCCCGCATCCAGTGCGCCGCGGAACAGGAACGGGAACACCAGCACGTTGTTCACCTGGTTCGGGTAGTCGGTGCGGCCCGTGCACAGCACGGCGTCCGGGCGCACTTCGAGCGCCAGTTCCGGCAGGATTTCCGGTGTCGGATTGGCCAGCGCGAGAATCAGCGGCTTGTCGGCCATCTGCTTGACCATGTCCTGCTTGAGCACGCCGCCCGCCGACAGGCCGAGGAACACGTCCGCACCGCCGATCGCTTCGGCGAGCGTGCGCGCATCGGTTTCACGCGCGAAGCGTTCCTTGTCCGGGTCCATCAGCTCGACGCGGCCCTTGTAGACCACGCCGGCCAGGTCGGTGACGAGAATGTTTTCGAGCGGCAGGCCGAGATCGACCAGCAGATCCAGACAGGCCAGCGCCGCGGCGCCCGCGCCGGAGGCGACCAGCTTGACCGACTTGATGTCCTTGCCGACCACCTTCAGACCGTTGGTGATCGCCGCCGCGACGACGATCGCCGTGCCGTGCTGGTCGTCGTGGAAGACCGGAATCTTCATGCGCTTGCGGCATTCCCGTTCGACGATGAAGCAGTCCGGCGCCTTGATGTCTTCCAGGTTGATGCCGCCGAAGGTCGGTTCGAGCGCGGCGATCACCTCGACCAGCTTGTGCGGGTCGGACTCGTTCAGCTCGATATCGAACACGTCGATGCCGGCGAACTTCTTGAACAGCACGGCCTTGCCTTCCATGACCGGCTTCGACGCGAG
>NZ_JARESU010000372.1:0-1996 GCF_046027075.1 Paraburkholderia sp. RL18-085-BIA-A
CGACCCACAGCCGCCCTGTAGGCTACGATCACGAATGGCCGTTGCCCGGACAAAAGCCGACATCGCACGGTTTCATCCGACACGCTTCGCTAGTGTTCAGATTTGTATATGGCAGGACGGCTTAAATGGTAAGGGAACGATGTAACTCAGGCGGGCCACCCATCGCGTAGCGATCAGAGAGTGGCCGGCTACCGTCGATGTCGGTCACGCCGAGTGTTGCGCCGATCTCCGCGCCGATCAGCGCCCTGCCTGAAAGTGCCATCATGGACTCAAATTCATAGAGCGCGGCGATAGTGCGACCTGTAAATTGTGGAGACTCGCGCTTTTGCTTGGGGCGCTTGTCTTCGAGGAGCGTAGCGAGATAGGCGCGAGCACGTTCGGTATCTAAACCGCCCATCCAGACGGAAACCACGGCGACATTGTATGGCCGTAGCTCCTTCGCCATATCGGCCGCCATTTTGTCCGCACCTGCCTTTTGGGCGCCGTAGGCCGGGTTCTGATGGTAGCTGACGGCACCGTAGTGTCCGGTGTTGACAATCAACCCACGGCCATTGGCAATCAGAAGCGGCGCAGCATAGTAGCTAGCCACGTAGTGCGAGCGCAGGCCGACAGTAATCACATCGGCCGTATCCAACGGCTTCTGCCAGAAGCCGCCTTGAGCGGGTGCACCAACCTTTGCGGCGTTGTTCACGAGGAGATCGAGACGGCCGTGTTGACGACGGATGTCGGCGAAGAAATCTGCCACTGCCAGATCGTCTGCGTGATCGAGCACAACTCCTATTCCTGTCCCGCCTGCGCGAGACACGAGTTCGGCTGTTTCATCTACTGAACCGCCGAAGGGCGTTTCGCCCCCAGTGGCACTGCGCCCGGTGACATAGACCGTGGCCCCGGCTTCTCCAAGCGCGATCGCGATGCCCTTTCCGGCGCCTCTGCTCGCACCCGTCACCACTGCGATCATGTTTGCTGTCATCGATCCTCCTGCGCACTGCACGACGCCTTATTGCGTCGGACTGTCATCAGTTCCAGCAGTCTAGTGCCTGTCGGTTTTGTTGATTAGTGACATAATTTTGTATGAAATCATGAGTGAGACTCAACAATGAACCGCGAGGATCTGGCCGATCTGCTAACTTTTGCAACCATCGCCGAGGAATCCAGCTTCACGCGTGCAGCCGCGCGACTCGGCGTTTCCGCTTCTGCTCTCAGTCATTCCATTCGCTTGCTGGAGGCGCGCCTCGGCGTCAAGCTGCTCAATAGAACCACAAGAAACGTCGCACCGACCGCTGCGGGAGAAAAGCTGTTGAGCCGGTTGCGGCCCGCTTTCATCGAGATCGGGGCAGGCTTGACAACGCTTGCGGACAATCGAAGCCGGCCAGCAGGCCGTGTCCGTATCAGTGTTCATCGCACGGCAGCGCTTATGTTCGTCGTGCCGAAGCTCGCACAACTTCGGCGCGACTATCCTGAGGTCGTAGTTGAATTGTCGGTAGATGATTCCTTGGCAAACATCGTCGCGGCTGGCTTCGACATGGGCATCCGAAATGGCGAACTATTGGCTAAGGACATGGTGGCAGTTCGCATCGGTGCTGACTACCGAACCGCCCTGGTTGCATCGCCCTCGTACCTGAAGAACAACGCCGCGCCCCTCACTCCGGACGATGTGGCCGGCCATGCATGTCTGGGATATCAACGACCAAGTTTGAAGGCCCTCCATTTCTGGGACTTTGAGCGAGAGGGCCGATCCGTCCAGGTGCCAGTCGATCCGGTCTTTATCGCCAATGACAGCGATATCCTTATCCATGCCGCCCTAGCGGGAAACGGCCTCGCCTATGTTCTCAAAGAACAGGTGCAACCCCACCTGAAGTCAGGCACATTGACGCAAGTGTTAGAGGGATGGTCTGTCACGCTAGCGGGAAGCTTCCTCTATTATCCCGACCGACGCCAACTTCCGGTCGCTGTACGTGTCGTCATCGACTCGCTTCGTTATCGTTCTTGATTTGGT
>NZ_JARESU010000373.1:0-1955 GCF_046027075.1 Paraburkholderia sp. RL18-085-BIA-A
ATCAGGTCTGCCGCTGAGGTATTTGAGCATTTTCGATGAGAGTCGATAAAGAAGGCAGAGCAGGATGAAGCAGCCGCCGCTGGCGATGGCAGCCGATCAAGGCGCCGGTCTCGACACGCACCGCAGACCGACGCGGCGAGACCGGGCTTCTTCACACGATGAGCACGAATACGCCATTGGCCGAGTTAAGCGCGGTAATCGGCCGCACTACGCGACGCGCGGCGAGGGCCACCCGGAGATTGGTCCGGAGCGCATGATGCGGATCCACTTCATGCAGCACCGGTTCAATCTAGCGGACTTTCGTCCGCGAAGAAGCGCTGTACGACAGCGCCAGTTTGAGTCGCTTATTCGGGATTGACCTGGGCCATGAAGCCGTACCCGACGCGACGACGCTACTCAAATTCCGACGCCTGCTCGACACGCACAAATTGGGCGAGCAATTGTTTGCCAAAGTCGGTCGAGTGTTGCAGGCCAGTGGCATGACGCTCGAGAGCGACACTATTGTCGACGCAACCATCATCGGCGCGGCGGACCCGACGAAGAATCAGCGGAACGCGCGCGCCCCTGAGATGCACTAGACCCGCGTAGACAAGCAATGGTACTTCGGCGCTAAGCTGCACATGTCGGTGTGGACAGCCAGAGCGCTCTGCTGCACAGCGCGGCACTCACGGCGGCCAACGTGAATGACAAACATCCGTGCACGGACAGAAGCGGGCGCGTCGATGGTGACAGCGCGTGTGCCAGCCCGAAGGAGCTGATTCGCAGCAAGGCGCCGAACGCCCATAACTTGACGAATGAGCGCATGCGCCGCGCCGGCGGTCAGGTCGATGAGGTGCAGCGCGACAAGAACCGCAACGAGTCGAAGAGCCGCGTCCGCGCGAAGTAAGTAGTCGCCGTAGTCAAGCGAGTGTGGGGTTTATACGAAGGTGCGCTATTGCGATCTGGAAAAAAGAACGCCTGCGGGCGTTCACTGCGTTAGCGCTCGCTAACGTCTACCGCTCGCGCCGGCGATTGATGGGATCGGTACGCCCATAAAAAGCGTGTTACTTGACCACTGATCAACTCACACACGACGAGGGGCGCCTTAAATTCAGCGGCTATATTCGACATGGCCCTAATCCACTTACTTATCTGATGTTGCTCTCGTAACCGTGCCAAGGTGATTATCTTGTGGACGGACTGCACAAGCATCCTTCTCTTTTTTCATACATGAACCTTCATCTACCTGCACCCTGCATATCCGTCTGAGAATCACAGGAAAGTTGTCCGATATACTGTTTCTCAGCTGTCCGAATCGACCATCGGTCTGCGGAACATTCGGCCAAAACCCTAGTTGAGGCCGCCACGGAAACAGTTAGGCAACGCATCCATCCCTGGTCTCGGTCAATATTAAATCGCAACGGGAACTATTGAAGGAATCTGCTATTCGACTTTAAGAGGAAGTAACGGCCATGTCTCACGCTATATCCTTTAGTTCGAAGTCGAGCAGTGAAGATGAACGGTCCGGCGAGCCCGTTTCGAAGCTCATAGGCATCGTTCTATACGACGGTTTTTCTCTCCTCGGAACAGGAACACTCGTAGAGGCGCTGCATATCGCCAACGAATTGCAGCGGTCCTCCGGCGGAGGTTGCCTAACCTATGGCGTTCGTCTTGTATCGGCTCTCGGTGGTCCGATTGCGTGCTCGTCCTCTGTATGCGTCTGGACGGAACGCCTGGTCGGACAACGGTTCCGAGCCTTTGATACGCTCTACGTCGCGGACGGAATGGGTGTGACTCGTGCATCGAACGACGAAGGACTCATCGAACTCTTAAGAATCGCATGTTCTCAGAGCGTTACGGTAAGCGCACTGGGCAACGGGCATACGCTCTTGACGGCTGCGGGCCTGACGCGCAGCAACTGGGCGTCGGTCGAGCGCGATATCCTGGTGCACAACCGTCCCAATGAGCGTCCGAAT
>NZ_JARESU010000374.1:0-1951 GCF_046027075.1 Paraburkholderia sp. RL18-085-BIA-A
AATCGGCAGCTCCTTCCACTGGCAGCCCAGGTAAAGCAAACGCAAAATGTAGTTGAAGATCGCGTGAAAGCTCAGTTTCTTCGCGGGGCCGCGACTGCCCTTGCTCAGATGCGGCAAGACGAATTGCTCGAACTGCGCGGCACTCAATTTCGTTGGAATCCGTTGTCGTGGCTTGCTTCTCGCCATCTCGAGCACCAAAGCAACGAGATTCTAGCCGGTTCGCTCGTATCTGCGAAAACCCCTTCCTGCTGCAGCCTGAAGCCAAATTCGAGCGCTGAAAGAACCCGCAATGGAATGAACGCGTCCCACCCGTGAAGGAAAGCGAAGTAAGGTGAATTCTCACGGGCCAACGGCATCGATGTGCCCAGGTGGAAAATGCACGCATTTCCCGGCAACCGGAGGATCCACAGATGAATGCTACGCCAGTTGGAATCGACATTGCGAAGAATGTGTTTCAGGTGCACTACGTCGACGCGCAGACAGGTGAGATCGTGGACAGGTCGATCAAACGCGCTCAGTTTCTCGAGCACTTCGCGAATCGTGCGACGTGCCTGATTGGCATGGAAGCATGCGGCAGCGCGCATCACTGGGCCCGGCAACTGACGAAGATGGGCCACGAGGTCAGGCTGATGCCCGCGCAGTTCGTGAAGGCATTCAACATTCGCAACAAGAGCGATGCGGCAGACGCGAAGGCAATCTGGCTGGCAGTACAGCAGCCGTGCAAGGCGGTGGCGGTAAAGACGGAGATGCAACAGGCCGTGCTGATGATGCACCGGCAGCGAGAGCAACTGGTGAAATTCCGCACGATGCAGATCAACGGCCTGCGCGGGATGCTGGCCGAGTTCGGCGAAGCGATGGGCAAAGGCCGCAGCGCGCTGGGCAAAGCAATTCCCGATGCGCTCACGCGTGTCGAACAGTGTCTGCCGAAGGTGCTGATCGATACGCTACGCGAACAGTGGACGCGGATTGAAAAAATGGACGAAGAAATCGCGACGATCGAGCGGCGGTTGCGCGAGTGGAAGAAGGAAGACAAGGCCGTGAAGGCGATCATCGAGATTCCGGGCGTGGGTCTGCTGACGGCGACGGCTGCGGTCGCGATGATCGGAGATCCGAAGGCGTTCAGATCGGGGCGTGAGTTTGCGGCCTGGGTCGGAATTGTGCCCCGGCAGACCGGTTCGGGCGGCAAGGTGAACCTGCACGGGATCAGCAAGAGGGGCGACACCTACCTGCGCACGCTACTGATCCACGGCGCGCGGGCCGTGCTGACGCGTGCGAAGGAGCCTGGCCCGTGGGTTGAGCAGATGAAAAAACGGCGACCACCCAACGTGGTGGTGACTGCTTTGGCGAACAAGATGGCGCGCACGATCTGGGCGGTGCTCGCTCATGACCGATCGTATGAAAAAGGGTACGTGAGCATGAAGCCCGTCTGAACGGCGGCCGAAACGTACAAGATTACCGTTTAACACAGGGTGGACGTCGAAAAGTTGCGTTGGCAATCGCGTGAGATGACAAGACAGGTCGGACCGGGACTCACTAAACCTGAACTGGTTGCCGAGCTTCGAGCTCGTACCCGCAATGAGGTGTGAGTCAGCGGATTTCATCGGGGCCCGCAGCGGCAGTATCGGCTGCAACAAGGCCGGATATACAGCTGCAACCCACCCTGTCGATGTCGGAACACACGAAACACTGGCGCAAACGGGAGGCGTTCATATGTGCGACATGAAGCCGCGTAAGTAATTGTTTCAGCCGATCTCGGCGAAGAAACCCGCCGTTCCGTCGGCGGTAGCCTACCGATGCATGCGTGGCTGGTAACGGCCGGGTGCGAAGCCATCGGAACAACGTAACCCGCCCCTCGGGGCAGCGACGAGTCGTGAGATGAGTCGTGATCTGCGAGCACCAATGCGGATGGATGCCAGGCTCAGCGGTATGACCAACAGATGTGAACCGCCAT
>NZ_JARESU010000375.1:0-1943 GCF_046027075.1 Paraburkholderia sp. RL18-085-BIA-A
ACGCGGCGCAAGGCAAAAAGCAATTCCGGCTGTTGGTCGAGCCGCGCGCCGACGCCGTAGAGTACGGCGGCAATGTGTTTGCACATCGATGCCCAGTCCGGGCAACTGCAACTGAACCTGATTTCTTTCGGTACCGGGAAAAGACCGGTGCCAGGTTTGCAGATGCGCTCCATCACGGCGGTCGAGAGCTTGCCCTGCAAGAGTTCCACGATCGAGTCGATCGACCCCGAGCAATCGGCTCCGATTGCTCGCCATTGCTTTTCAGGACACGCCGTCACGGTCACGGCGACCGTATAGAGGCTCGAACCGATTACCTGCGCACGGACTTCGCCTGCCGCAATCTGAAGGTCGATCACGGAACCGTTGCGCACATAGGTACGGCCACGCGGCAAACGGTTGGCATAGTCGCTGTAGCCTTCCAGATTGTCGCACCAGGCCTTGCCCCAGAAGGTCTTGGCGACGGCGCCGCGATATGACGCGATTGGCGACAGGACCGCACCGGCCTTCTTGGCCTTGGCGGCGGCCAGTTCAGCCTTTTTTCTGCGTTCGGTGACCGAGACATAAGGCTTCCATCCCCCGTAACCCATTGCGTTTCCTCTTGACGATCAATTTTCTTGCGCGGCATAAACGTCGAGCTTCACGAGATCGAGCAATTCGCGATTGCTCATCTCGGTGAGCAGGAGTTCCGCGCTGTCCTCCAGCACATCCTTCACCAATTGCTGCTTCGCTTCGATCAACTGGTCGATACGGTCCTCGATCGTGCCACGGCAGATAAACTTATGCACCAGGACGTTCCGCTGCTGGCCGATACGGAACGCACGGTCAGTCGCCTGATTTTCCACAGCCGGGTTCCACCAGCGGTCATAGTGGATCACATGGGAAGCGGCGGTGAGATTCAACCCCGCCCCACCTGCCTTGAGCGAGAGCACGAAGAAGGGTGTCAGCTCATCTTCCTGGAATCGCTTGACCAGTTCGCGGCGCCTGGCTACCGGAGTACCGCCATGGAGCACCAGACCTTCGCGACCAAAGATTGAACCCAGAAATGCCGCCAGTGGCTCAGTGGCCTCGCGGAACTGAGTGAATACCAGCACCTTTTCCTGCTTGGCGGCGATGACTTCGGCCAGCTGGCGCAGGCGGGCGAACTTGCCGCTGTCTTCCGCCTTCCATGCCGCGTCGCCCAGCCATTGCGAGGGATGGTTGCATATCTGTTTGAAGCGCATGAGGAAGCTCAGCACCACACCCTTGCGACCGATGCCTTCGGCGTCCTCAAGCGCGGCGGCTAGATCCTTCACCGCACGCTGATAAAGCGCCGCCTGGCTCGGGCTCAGGTGGCACCAGGCCTTGAGTTCGGTCTTGTCCGGAAGGTCGTCGATTACCCGCTTGTCGGTCTTCAGGCGGCGCAGGATGTAGGGTCGTACGAGCGTGCGCAGCGGGCCGAAGTGCTCGGCCTTCGCCAGCCGCTTGGTAAAGTTGGCGAAGACTTTGTCCGAGCCCAGCAAACCGGGGTGGGTGAAATCGAAAATGGACCACAGATCGGACAGGCGGTTTTCCACGGGGGTTCCGGTCAGCGCGATGCGCGATTGTGCATGGAGCTGCTTGACCTGTCGCGTTTGCTTGGCGCTCGGATTCTTGATCGCCTGCGCTTCATCGACGATGGCAACGCGCCATTGGATGGTCCCCAGTACGGGCTGGCGAAGAAGCGAGCCAAAGCTGGTGACGACGAGATCGATGTCCGCGAGCTGCGTGGCGTCCAGCGCACGCAAATCTGCCGCCGGTATCACGGACGGATGGGCGATCAGCACGCGCAGGCCGGGAGCGAAGCGCTCGGCCTCTGCCGCCCAGTTGGCCAGCAGCGATGCGGGGGCGACCAGCAGGCTGGGCCGCGCCTCGGCGCTTTCGCGCTTCAGCACGAGCAGCAGCGAGAGTACCTGCATGGTCTTGCC
>NZ_JARESU010000376.1:0-1935 GCF_046027075.1 Paraburkholderia sp. RL18-085-BIA-A
CCGGTGCCCGAAGCAGACCTATGTTGCGAGTGCTCACGATTGAAGATGACGATATCGCCGCAAACGAAATCGTCAATGAACTGACGCGACGCGGATACTCCGTTCTGCGCATCAGCAATGGGCGCGATGGCATGACTCACGCGCTCAACGACGAATACGATCTCATCACCCTCGACAGGATGTTGCCCGGAGTCGATGGTCTGACGATATTGAAGACGATGCGCAGCATCGGCATTACCACGCCCGTCCTGATGGTGAGCGCGCTGGGCGATGTCGACGAGCGTGTGCGGGGGTTGCGCGCGGGTGGCGACGACTATCTGACGAAGCCATTCGATCCCGAAGAAATGGTTGCGCGGCTCGAAGTGCTGCTGCGCCGACGCGCGACGCCGCCTGCTCAGTCGGAAACGGCGCTGAACGTCGGTCCCATCGAACTCGACCTCATCTCCCGCAAGGTCACCCGCGGCGGGCAGGAGATTCTTCTTCTGCCGACTGAGTACCGGGTGCTTGAGTACATGATGCGCCATGCCGGGCGAACGATCACACGTACCATGCTGTTCGAGGCGGTGTGGGGCTATCACTTCGATCCCGGCACGAACCTGATCGACGTCCATATGGGAAGGCTGCGCAAAAAGATTGATCCACCGGGGACACAGCCCATGATTCAGACGGTACGCGGCTCAGGTTATATCTTCGGCTAATCGATCATTCGCTAACCAGATGACTATTGCACCTCGCTCGAGCCTCGGGCGCCGCTGGCACTCGGCGAGCTTTCGCCTGCTGTCGGCCTACGGGCTAACGTTCGCGATCACGTTGATGACACTGCTCGGCCTGCTGTGTTTTGTCGTGATGGGAGAAATGGAGCGCCAGAACGATATTGTGATGGACTGGCAACTCGCATATTTCGATTCGCTCCCGCATGACGAGGTTGCCGAAGCCGTGCAGCGCCGTATCGAGCATGAGCGGATGCATGCGGACTACTATGGATTGTTTACGGCGCAGGGGAAGCATGTTGCGGGCGACGTGATACGTCTGCCACGCGAAGTGCCCACCGACCGCCGTCCCGTCACGCTGGCTCACACGCTGCCTGTCGGCGAGGGGTTGAGTGCACCCGTGGTGCGCGCGATGGCAAATCGCAACAGCAACGGCGACATTGTCGTTGTGGCGCGCGACCTCACCCATATCATCCGGATCCGCGACGACATCGTGAAAACGCTGGTCATTGCCGGCGTGTTCTGCCTGATCGCCGGGATGGCGGGCGGCCTTGCGTTGAGCCTGCGGCAAGTGCGCCGCGTGCGTGACATCCGGCGGGTCACGCAACAGATCGCGCAAGGCGATCTGCATCAACGGTTGCCCGTGGGCGGGCGGGATGAACTCGACATGCTCGCGCATCTCGTCAATCACATGCTCGATGAGGTCGAACGGCTGATGACGGAAGTAAAAGACGCGTGCGACGGCATTGCGCACGACCTGCGCACGCCACTTGCTCACGTGCGCACGCTGCTTGCCCACATCGACGAGCGCGCGCAGCCGCTTGGGGACTCCGCGCTTCTGGACATACTGTCGCGCGCGCGCACGGAAACGGATCAATTGCTCGAGCGCTTTCGCGCCATGTTGCGCATTTCGGAGATCGGCGCGTTGCAACGTCGTGGCGGATTTGCACAGGTGCAACTGGAGGATCTGGTGCGCGACATCTGTGAACTGTATGAGCCGCTTGCCGAGACGCGCTCGATCGCATTGACGGTGCAGACCGAACCCGTCAAGCGCATTCACGGCGACCGGGCATTGCTCTTCGAAGCATTGAGCAATCTTGTCGATAATGCGGTGAAATTCACGCGCGATAGCGGGGCAGTCAGAATCGAACTGAGGCAAACCCCCCGCGGTCCGCAGGCGGTCGTGATCGACGACGGGCCCGGCATTCCCCGTGCCGAACGCGGG
>NZ_JARESU010000377.1:0-1912 GCF_046027075.1 Paraburkholderia sp. RL18-085-BIA-A
GTGAATGGCAAGGCACACTATGGGGCAAGCCGGACGCGGCCGACCACAATAGGGCGGTGGGTGGAACAACCGGAGGGCGCGAAGACAATGGGGTGAAGCGCACGCTCAAGCAGCCGGGCGCGCATTTCGAGTACAACGACGTACGCGTGAACCTGCTCGCCGCCTGCCTGACGCTGCGGTTTGGCCGGGCGCTGCCGGAGGTGCTGAAGGAACGCGTGATGGATCCGATCGGCGCCAGTGTTGATTGGGAATGGCATGGGTATCGCAACGCATTTCTGGAGATCGATGGGCGACCCATTGCCTCCGTTCCCGGCGGCGGGCATTGGGGCGGCGGAATGATGATCGGCTCCCGCGATCATGCGCGTATGGGCATACTCGTGGCGAATGGCGGTGGCTGGGGCGGCCGGCAGATCGTACCCCGGCATTGGGTGCAGGCGATGCTCACCCCGTCTCCAGCCCTCGACCAGTACGGGCTCATGTGGTGGCTTAACGCCGGCGGCTCAAAGCGATATCCGAGCGTTACCGAGGCGAGTGTGTTCGGGCAAGGCGCGGGCGCAAGTATTGTGTGGATTGAACCCGATCTGGATCTAGTGGCGGTGGTGCGATGGATTGCGGCAGACGCTGCGGACGACTTTTTAGGCCGGGTGCTGGCAGCCCTCCAGTGATGAGGGAACCAGCCCTGAGTTTCGCCTCCGGCTGGTGAAGTGCCGCGGCACAGCCTGGCATCCCTATCCAACACCAAGCGTGCCCAGCTCAGGATTGCGGCCTACTCGACTTGACGGCGGCAATCCTGCAACTGGTTGCGGGTTCCGATCGGAATCAGGGCGGCGCTCCTTAAGGATAATGCAGGATTGCAGGAATGGAGTGCCGCAATTCGGGCGGTGAGATGATTGGCGCCGTCACGAGCGGGTTTTCGCCAAGCAACGGGCGAGCAGAATCACGGCGCGGTGCACCGGAAAGGCAACGCAGGCATCGGCTGTCAGATCAGCTCCGGCAGTAGTGATTGGGTAGCTCCACTGCCTTCCGGCAGCGGAGTCCCCGAAGAACTGGTGCAGGTTTCCCTGCATACAGCTCGAGCACAGCATTAAGCGCCGTACTGACGCCGGTCCTGCCATTACAGAGCAAGCCCTTCGCAAACGTCCCATCGTTAATTCACCTCATTGCTGAGGCGAAGGGCGCTGAACCGTAGTCAGACCGGTCACTCACAAGCTTCCCTTCGTTTGAATCTCAGATCCTGGCCTGCGACAGCCGCACCACGCGCAAGTGGGCACCCTTTCAGGTCGGGGCAAATCTCGAACCCCTATACGAACCATTACAGCTCGTCATTCGCTTGCTGCGCATTCTCATACCTGCTCCTCCAACAGTTTCCCTTGCGGGACACCTGCCTTGGCTCGATACTTTGAAACAAGGCGGAGAATCAGGCTTACCACGTTCCCAGTCCTGCCGTCACACCTAAACAGCGGTATGCCTGTCCGGTTAGCGTCTGTCTCTCCCCCGGTAGCGCTGACGACGACGGGCTCCCACTACGGAAAGGAACCACCCGCTACTTACCATTTTGGTTAGAGCCACCAGCAGCTTGGGCTCTTCGATCATTACGAGGGTTACACGACAATTCACTTACGTTACGCATACGGAACTTGCCTAGCCCCTACACCGCACGGCTGCTGGCAGTGTCGGTTCTTGCCTGTCGCCAGGCAGACCGTCTACTGAAGGGTTCATTGTCCCCGGAGCTTCGAACCCGACCGTTACCAGTCGCGCACGTCCGGGTAGGCAACTGCTGGTCGTACAGCAGGTCACAGCATCAACCTCCGATTATCTGGCTATTGAATGTGACAAGGCAGGAAAGAGCTTTGCCATCCACTACGATGCCGATTTACGTCCGGCGGACGGCGACACGTGTCGCACCCGCAGA
>NZ_JARESU010000378.1:0-1872 GCF_046027075.1 Paraburkholderia sp. RL18-085-BIA-A
TGCAGGACGCGATGGCACGGCTTTACGTCGTGGTGCCCATCTCGCTCGCCGTGATTTTCGCGCTGCTCTATCTGATGTTCGGCAATGCCAGCCTTGCAGCGCTCATCTTCTGCAACGTGCCGTTTGCGGCGATCGGCGGCATTCTTGCCCTCTGGATACGAGGACTGCCGTTCAGTATTTCCGCTGCGGTCGGCTTTATCGCGCTCTTCGGTATTGCGGTGCTCAACGGCGTCGTGCTGGTCAGCAGCATCGTCGAGATGCGGGCTCGCGGTTTGAGTGCCGTCACGGCTGCGAAACAGGCTGCCGCGACCCGGCTGAGGCCTGTGCTCATGACGGCGACCGTAGCCAGCCTCGGCTTTCTGCCCATGGCTTTCTCGATGAGTTCGGGTGCGGAAGTCCAGCGTCCGCTAGCGACTGTCGTTATCGGTGGTCTTGTGTCGGCAACCTTGCTGACGCTGCTGGTTTTGCCGACCGTTTATCCGTGGTTCGATCGCCGCAAAGACACGTCGCGTGTTGCCAAGCTGCACGAGCGCGAAACGCAATTCGCAGAATGATGGAGGGATGCTCTACCGTGATTGCCCTAAAACGTTCAGCCGCCCTGTTGCTGCCGCTACTGCTGGCGGCCTGCGCGGTAGGTCCTGACTTCAGGCAACCGGCCGCCCCGGACGGCGCTGGTTACACGCATGCTCCGCTGCCGTCGAAGACCGCAGCGGCCCCCGGCGCAGTGGGAGGAGCGCAGCAGTTCGCTGTTGGCGGCGATATTCCGGGCCAATGGTGGACGCTGTTCCAGTCGCCCGAACTCAACGCGTTGATCGACCGCGCGTTCAAGGCCAGCCCAACCATCGCTGCCGCACAGTCTGCGCTTGCCGTGGCCCGTGAGAACGTGCTGAGCCAGAGGGGGACGCTCTTTCCGAGCATCGGCGTCGACGCATCGGGCAGTAGAAACGGAACGTCCACGGCGAGCCTTGCTCCCGTCGCCGCGAACAACCAGCGCATTTACTCACTCTACACGGGCGAGCTGACCGTTTCGTATTCGCTCGACGCATTCGGCCTGAATCGCCGCATGATCGAATCGACCGCCGCGCAAGCCGACAATCAGCGTTTCGAACTGGAAGCGGCCTATCTGACCTTGAGCAGCAATCTCGCGCTTGCAGCGTTCAACGTTGCGTCGCTGCGCGGGCAGATCGCTGCGCAGCAGGAGGTGATCAAGGCCAATACCGAACTCCTCGACATCCTTCGGCATGAAAGCATGCACGGTGAAGTTGCCGAGGCGGACGTCGTGCAACAGCAAGCGGTGCTTGCGCAGTCGCAGATCGCGATACCACCGCTCGAGAAACAATTGGCGCTGCAGCGCGACGCGCTGATCGCGCTCATGGGCGGCTTTCCGAACGAGGATGTCGCGGCCGATTTCGACCTGTCTTCGTTACACCTGCCTGATGATCTTCCCGTCAGCCTGCCATCGACCCTCGTGGAGCGCCGGCCCGACATTCTTGCTGCGTCTGCGGCATTGCATGCTGCTAGCGCGCAGGTGGGTGTCTCCATCGCCAACCGGCTGCCGCAAATATCGTTGACGGCCGCCTTGGGAACTTCGCCCAGTGCCATTGCGAACGCATTTACGCCATACAACCAGTTCTTCACCGTTGTCGGGAAGATCGCCCAGCCGATCTTCCAGGGTGGAGCGTTGCTGCATCGCCAGCGCGCGGCGCAGGCGGCATTCGATCAGGCCAGCGCCCAGTACCGCTCGACGGTGATCAACGCATTTCAGAACGTTGCCGATGTATTGCAGAGCGTGCAGGCGGACGCGAAGACGTTGCAGGCGGCCGTCAATGCGGAGCAGGCTGCCTCGCGCAGCGTGGCTATCCAACGTGAAAA
>NZ_JARESU010000038.1:0-72580 GCF_046027075.1 Paraburkholderia sp. RL18-085-BIA-A
CTGTGCCTGCGCGCGCTGCGTCTTTTCAACGCGGCCAATCCGCCTGACAAGGGTGGTGATTGCGAGTGACGTGACGAGAAAGGCAACAAGGGAGAATAAATCCCGGGTTTTGCTGATGTGGAAGCTATCGATGGGTGCCGTGAAAAAATAGCTGAGCAGCGCGGCGCCGACAATCGAGAAAATGACCGATGAGATGAAGCTGTCCAGCAGGGACACGAGAACAACGGCAACCAGAAGCAAGAAGCCAGCGGTGCTCTCTTCCTGGTCCAGAATGACACAGGCTGCAGTAACGGCTCCGAGCGCGATACAGCCTCCAAGCCACAATGTCGCCAGGTACCGCAAGCTTCTGCTTTCATGTGAAGAACCTAGTGCCCGCACGAAACGTCTCCCCTTTGCGTAACTGCACCAGCCGCTTGCATCGGTCTCTGGATAATAGCCGGCGCTTTCGACTTCTCCGACTGTTCGGTTCTCATTCCCGCGTTAATTAAAGAATGAAAAAATCTGCCGGCGAACAGACAAGCGCTGTATCGGTCCGAGACGCGGAGCGCTTTTGCCTGTTTGCTGCGGTACGACACCGCTCGATAAGTCTCCTCACTGCGGTTATACGCTCGTATAAGCGCGTTACGCTAACGCGGCGTCGGCATATCCAACCGTAGAGTAGACTCGCCCTTCGCCAAAGCCTACTCTTGGCTCAACGAGACAGCGCTCGCCATGATGACAGCGCAAAGCTCCGCAAGTCAGCGGACATTCGACCTCTGCAACGCGCGCGAGCAACGGAATAGCCGTTGCCGGCAAACAGAGAAGTGAAAACCCACCGCTTTGGGGCTGGGTCATGGTGACGGTATTACTGGTCGACGACGACATGAACCTGCTTCAGGCGCTTGAGACCCTGGTCTGCGGGGAGGGTTACGAGGTTATGACTGCATCAAACGGGGATGAGGCACTGCAGGCAGCACGCCGAAGGCGCCCAGACATCGTGGTTTCTGATTTCATGATGCCGGTCATGGACGGTCCCGCCCTCATCGGCGCGCTCGAGGCCGAGCCTGAGTTTGCAACTATTCCTGTCCTTCTGAACTCGGCGGTGGCGACACCGCCGCCCCACCTGCGGGTGTCGGCGTTTCTCCGAAAGCCATTTGCAACCTCGCGCCTGCTCGAACTGCTTCGGCTGCACAGTTCACAGTAGGGTTCAATCGCCGTGACCGGTCACGTCGATACGCCGGCAATGGAAAGGCATAACTCACTCGTGAAGCATCGCCTGAGGGCTGAGTGTCTCAGGGTGCGCTTCGCCATCTGGGCACAGGAGGTCCAAAATGAAACTAGATGCCGCGATGTTTGTGCGATTGCGAAATCTCGCCCCGGTTCTCGATGACGTGCTCAACGCAGGCGAGGTCGAGCACCCAGACCAGGCCGCGAGCCTCGCGTACTTGCGCAGCTATGCTCCCAGCTGTTCGACGCTTACCATTGCCAACCCCCTGGCCAGATTGCGCAGATAGCGCAAGCGCAACTCGAAGCCATTGAGTCGCTGTAGCGCGCAACCTCTGGACTGGCGGCGGGTTCGGGAATGGGCAGAGGTCGCGCAAGACGATTTCTGGACCGGTTACTCCAACCTTGCCTACATTACCGGTTTCCCATCAGCACGCTAAAGATTGACAAGTCCTTCGTCGGCGATATCGAAGAAGACGAAGACACCCGGGCACTCATTCAAGCTGTCGTGTCGTTCGGCAAAGCGTCCGCGTCTGCATGTGCTCGCTCCTCGCTGCGTCGGCGATTCGACAACTGACCTTTGACGAGACAGACAGCATGAAATCAAATTCTTCAGTATGCTGCCGGATGCGCGTCTGGCAATCGCGGTCCTCGCAGGACCTGAGGGTGCATACAGATAACTTCCAAAGCATTAAGAGACAATGAACGCTACAATCCTGAATCCCAGTATCGACCGGGACAAGTTGGAATCCCTTGCTTACTCCAAAGTCACCTGGCGCCTTCTGCCCTTTCTGTTTCTCTGCTACGTCGCCGCTTACCTTGACCGTGTCAACGTCGGCTTTGCAAAACTGCAGATGCTCACCGACCTGAAGTTCAGCGACACAGTCTATGGGCTTGGTGCTGGCATCTTCTTTATCGGTTACTTCTTCTTCGAGGTTCCCAGCAATGTGTTGATGCATCGCTTCGGCGCCCGCTTGTGGATAAGCCGAATCATGATTACATGGGCGGTTATTTCGTCCGCCACGCTTTACGTGTCAACGCCAACCTCGTTTTATATATTGCGCTTCCTGCTTGGCATTGCCGAAGCCGGCTTCTTCCCCGGTATCGTTCTCTACCTGACCTACTGGTATCCGGCCGAGCGCCGCAGTCGTGTCAATGCGCTTTTCATGATGGGCATCCCCGTTGCAGGGGTCATCGGCGGCCCGCTGTCGGGCTGGATTATGCAGGCATTCAATGGCGTGCATGGCCTCGCAAACTGGCAGTGGCTCTTCCTGCTGGAAGCCATCCCCTCCATCGTTCTTGGCGTCATCACGCTAATCTATCTGCCGAACGGGATTCGTGCCGCAAAGTGGCTCACGGAGCCCGAGAAGAAGCTTCTTGAGGAGAAGATTGCGCAGGACGGTGCTGGAAAGCTGCACGCCACGGTAGGAAGTGTCCTCGGCAACGGCCGCGTGTGGTTCATGGCCGCCATTTACTTTTGCTGCATGATGGGTCTCTATGGCGTGGGCTTCTATTTGCCGACGCTCATCAAGGCTGCCGGAGTGAAGGATGTGCTCGACGTTGGCATGCTGACCGCCATTCCTTACGGATGCGCGATTGTTGCCATGCTTCTGATTGCACGAAGTGCAGACAGGCTGCGTGAGCGTCGCTGGCATTTTGCGGCCGCCGGCCTCATGGCAAGCGTGGGCCTCCTGCTTGCAACGGTCTTTGGTTCGAATGTTGAACTTGCGATGATTGCCCTGTCGCTCGGAACGGCGGGCGTACTCGCAACGATGCCAGTCTTCTGGGCGTGGCCGAGCGCCATGCTTGGCGGAAGCGCAGCGGCCGCGGGCATCGGGCTAATAAACTCGGTGGGCAACCTCGCGGGCTTCGTCAGTCCGACCATCGTCGGCTGGATGAAAGATGTGACGAACAGCACCAACGCAGGCATATACGTCATCGCCGCAGCTCTCTTCGCTGGCGCGTGCCTCGCGTTCCTTCAGCCGCGTGAAGTCCAGACTCGATAGACACTGACACTCATAATGAGCAAACCGGCAAAGTCGAGTTCCTTTTCACTGTCGAAATATTGCCGGGTCAGTGGCCGGCTTGCTGTATAGGTCGGCGCATCGCGCAGGGTTGAATCCAAAGGTCCATTCGTCGGTTGTCGGCAATTTCGAGCGACATGCGGCCAGTCGGTGCTCGTAGAAAGCATAGGTTTCAAAGCGAGGAATATCTGCGACGGGGCGTCGCAAGGTAGACGGAGGCATGAGCTTGCAGTTTGCCAACCACACCAAGGCGGCAGCGTGGGCGATCTGCTCTTGCATCCCAATCGGCCTTCCACGTCGCGCCCCGTCAAATACGTACGCACGTCCCGAGCTAAGAAAGCGCGCCTTCTCATTCGCGTGTAGATCAACCGGCCCCAGCACGTCGTCGAGTTTGCCGCGTAACACTGCGAGGTCCTGCGCGAAATATTGGTGACGTGCTGGAAGGGCGTCTACTCGCGAGGATGCTGACATCAGCGCTGTCATCGCTTCATAGAGTTCTACATATGCAGACCAAACGGTGCTTGTAATTTGAGCGCCTGATATCGCAAATTTAATTGCCGCCATCATTTCGAGGGCTACTCTTTCTGCGCCTAGTTTGCTGAAAGGTATCACCCCGGCGATTCGCGCGTTTCTCGACCAAATGAGGATATCCAAGCTCGCTGTGCGGAACGCGCTCTCGAATCGCTCACGCTCATGAGGGTCCACAGGTCTGCGGATACGCGAGCGTACATATCGGGGGGTGGGGAACGGCTCGGGCATCAGAGCGATGGAAATTTGATTTCGCGGAATCGCATAAGTTTGCAACCGGTTGCAATACAGACAGCGGAAGATCAACAACGCGCTCAAACTCGGGACCGGCGAAGATGCCTAGAGCGCGATATTTGCGTCAAGTCGAACGTCCAAAGCTTCATGTGCACGGCGGCTCCCGAGGGAATGGCCTAAGCTCGCTTCATGGTCGATCACCGGCGCCGTACCGCGTCGGCGAGCCAGCGAGTTCGAACGGGGTTCCAAGAACATGCAACGCATTTCTTAAACAAGTTGCACAACAAGCGTTGGCCGACTGCCAGATCCGACAACCCCAAACTCCAGGCCCCACGTCGGGGCCGGCCAAAGGTCGCCGACCAAGGCTATAAAATTTCCGCTGGTTCAATTCGCGCGGGATGCCCGACTTTGCGCACGACGTCTGCCACATGACTCGTAAGACCAACATCGCCAACCAGTACCACGCCCTCAGAGGCACTGAGTAGACCCAGCTCCCTTCTTAGAGCCTCAAGTCCATTAGAGACAAGGAAACGACGCCAACTTGCGGCCTCACCTGGCACCAGGACTTTTGAGCTGCTCAGGGTCGCACCTCGATGCATTTGAACTATCCAGGCTTGGTTGCCATCGTGTACCCACTCGAATCTCACGGGACCCAAGCGCCGTTCCGCTGTTCCGAACAATCTAAGGACGTCCTCGACGACTCGACTCGGCAAACTCCCCGGGCGCGCCTTACCCCGCATCAATTCTTCGCCTTCGCCTTCTTTCCCTTCTATCACCGGCGCACCCGTCACATCAACAATCAGCGCTCCAGAATATTTTGGCGGAACCCCTTGCTGCGAAAGAACGGAGGATATTTCCTCCCCATCCGGATCTTCCTGCGCCATTAAAACGAACGGATCAATCCACCCGCGATGCGTCGTATATTTCCCGGGGACCTGTTCTTTAGGGCACGTTCGGAGCCAACGCTCTCCGCTTCCCGTATCGCTGCCAAAGGTGAAAGGCGCGACACGTCGAGAGATTACTGTGGTTTTGGGGACCGGTAGCCCGATTTGATCCGCAATCAACAGGCCGAAGGCTTTATCACCGATCAATCGACTGAACCGATTTGGCCACGCGATATTTGCGACGATCGGCGCGTCACCAACGAGTTCCAATTCCCAACCCAAAATCGGGCTGTTCTTCCACCCGCGTGGCTTGGGGTGGATGCTGAACTCCAATCGATAGTCCTCGCCGATCTCGCGCCCCAAAACGACGCCATAGACTGTCTCGATCATGTTGACAGCCCATTCGCGTGGCAGCGACGCGACACCAGGCTTTTCGACGCAACGCGGAGTGTCATCCGGTGCGAATTCAGCGGTGCCCCCTTGCAACACGCCCGAGACGCCACCATCGTGAATATCGACCGTCTCATTAATGATCACATGGAATCCAGCGCTCAGGATTCGCAAGGCAGTGGAGACAACGTCGGACGGTTGCTTCAACCCATAAACGAACTCGTGGCTTCGAGGATCATCCGGTCGGAAGCTTCGGACGTTCAGCGAGTGTTCCGAGCTGCGTTCCATCAGACGATCAACCGCTTCCTCGATACTTCCGAAACGGTGGTTCGGCTCGTATCCCAGCACACGCGCGAACTCCTGTCGGCCCTCGCCCTGTGCGACTGGCGAAAAACTAACAAACTGAGCCACGTTGACGAAATTTGCCAACTGGTCCAGGGATTCATCCTTTCGGAAAGAGTGTGCTTTTTCCTGCATTGTCCTAATCCAATTAGAGGTCGTAGGCCCGAAGAACCTTCACCATGTTTGCCACAAAATCAGACCTTCGGCCCAACTCCTCCATGTTAGCTAGCCCCTCGGCAACCAGTCGGCGGCCAGTTGCGAGGGAGACCGCCACATCGTCTTCATCCATCACCGGAATCCCGCGCGCCGCCGCGTGACGAAATTCTGCGACGCAACCGATGCTGTACTGCCAGCCATTCACGACAATCATCTCTTCCGCAAATTGATCAATCACGCGCAACCAAAACGACAGGTAGTCGGTTTGGCTCCATTGCGGAACCCGCAGGCTGGCCGGTTCGATGACTGCCCGAACACGCCTGCGACGTGCCGCCTCAGCGACCGCTCGGATTCGTCGTTCATTCGGCTCAACAACTTCCGCACGTAGCCGGGAGGCGTAAGCGTCCTTGTTCGCAATCGCTTCGCCGTCAGTCACGAGCCAATCCAAAAAGTGGCGTCCGGTTGTAATGGGACCGCTCACATACGTGGCCTTCCCATCGCCAACCGCGCATGCGAGCGCACGCAACAGGGGCTCAGGCTCAACTGTATCAGCTCGAAATTCAGCATATTCGCTCATTCCGTCCCCTTTATCCGGCACTTCCCACCAACACCACACTTCATCCTACACGCTCGTAACCGCTTGGTTCGCTGGTCTTTTTATTCAGACTAGGCGGAGCAACAACGCCACACGGTCAAAGTTTTTCAGAAACGGAGCATGGTGCTCAACCAGCTTTCGGGAGGCGTCTTCATTGAACGCTGCACCCTCAGCGTCGTCACTACGCATGACGCTGATCGCCTTCTTAACGGCCCGCTCTTGGACTTTGTCCAGTCCAGTTTTTCCCTGTGACAATTCGTCCTCGTGAGCCTCGCAGTAAAGCGCAATCAGCCCGAGAAATTCGCCGATCGGCGTCTCGCGAGGCGGCAATGGTTCGGTTCCCGCAAAGAAGCGAGACGTATAGGCCTCAATCGAGGTAGTTCTAGACCGCTTAACGAATGCCTTACGAAGGGTTTCTAGAGTCGTCCCATTTGGAGAGTTTGTACGGACGATCGTGCCCTGAATATCCTTGAAGCCGAGGAACAGGGACGCGCGTCCAAGCGATTGATAGTCATCGTCAGATAAAGTCGCCCCGGTGTCACCGGTTACGACCAGCTTCGCTTTCGCAATCTGCTGCTTGATGATCTCGACTCGCTTTTCCTGCGCGGGCGGCAACACGAGGAACTTCTCATCGATGCGGCCGGTACGCTTGATTGCTGCGTCAATTCGATCCTCGTAATTCGTCGCGACGATGAAGAGAGAGCGCTGCTGCGCGCGAAGGTCGTTCAGCTTGGTGAGCATGCCCGGCGTCATGAACTGAAATACCGTATCTTGCTTGGTGTACCGCTCCGAGTCGCGGTCGAGCAAGAAGTGGTCAATTTCATCAAACAAAACAACGCAGGAATGCTGAGCCATCAACACTGTGAAGATGTTCTTGGCCCGCGCTTCCACTTGCGCGCCGCCTTCGGCAAGAAAATCACTTACCGTTATTGTGAGCAGCCGACGACGCAATGCGTTTGCTACACCCTTCGCAATGGTCGTCTTGCCCGTGCCTGGCGGCCCGTAAAGAAGCATCGAATAGTATTTGTCCGCATCCTCACGCATGTGCGGCACAACGTACTCCTCGCCGATTCGGCGATAAACCTCTAACTCGTCCCCCAACCCCTTGACCGGCTCATTTTTGACAGTTTTGGACCAAGGCTCGTAGCTGATCGGCTCCTGCGTAAAGCGAGCGAGAACGAGCGTGGTTCGCGCAACATGGCGGTGCAGCGCGTTCTTATAGCCCAGCAGGAACTCCATGACTTGGCTTGTCTCCCACAGGTGCACACGAGTGGGATCATTCACATGCTCTGAATGCCATCCCATCGTCTCACCTGCCGAACCGCCAACTCCTTGGACTTGAACGGCACGTGCTCGCAGCCATTGCCAGTAACGACGCAAGAGCGGAATACATTTTGATCCGTATGCATCGCCAATTTGATCCGCGTCAAAAATGGCGCAAGCGCGCATAAGCGAGTTTGCGATCTCCACACTGACGGGAAAGAGGACAAGTCCCTGCGGCGTCGATAGGAACGGCTTCACCGGCCTCCAATACGCGCTTTCCTGCTGGGCTGACGAGAGCACCAGCATGACACGATCGAACACCGTTCGGTCGACCGTGCTAGGTTTGCATATCAGCATCCCTTCCAAGCAAAAGACGAGTTCCGCAGGATCGAACCGGCTATCGGGAATTGCGCTGAACGACAGTTGCTGGTGGAGCGTTACCTCGAAAAAGCGATGGCACGTTTCAAGCCATTCGGAACTCGCTTTTGCCTCGCTCTCGGCGACTAACTCGTCCCTGGCAGCGGAGGGCATACTGACCGGCGCGGGTTGCTCCGAGGCGTCATCCTGCGACGCTTGAGTGCTCGGCGTCAGATCCTTATCGAACAGCCGCCGAATCGTCTGCGCAAGGCGCAAAACGGTAAACGCGTGCTCGGCGGACGTGTTGTTATCCTTCGGGGTGAACAGGGCGGTACGTGTTTCGGGATTTGCCCAACCGTCGGCCTTCTTCCGCACAACATCTTTCAATCGCGGCAGAAGTTCGCTCCATTTGCTGGATAAGGCGCCGCTGGCATCGAGCGAAGTCCAATCCGCCTTGCTAAGCTCCGCAAGCCAAGCAACCGTAAAGATGTCGTCGTTCCCATACGTCGAAGACTTGGTCAAACGATCGGTCCGAGAGGACACTGACTTAAGAAGGTCTTCCAGTGCCTCGATGACAATCGTCTCTAGGTTCCTAGATTTCTTCGGCGAAAAGACTTCTTCGGATCCGTCGACCGGAAACAGATTTGCCCGCGTAGCGAAGCCTCTCCGGCGGTTGTCTTCACCACGGAAATAGCCGGCGAAACGAAGCAGTGAGTTAGCGATCATTGCCGTCGTACTCTGCGACAACTGATCATTGTCTTCGCTATTTGTTTCGGGGGCTGCAAGACTGCCCTGCTCCGCATTACGGGAAGTCGAAGCCCTAACAGGTGCACCATTAACCAGCTGGTATGGCCACGCCAGATCACGCTCGAAACCGATTTCGTAGATAGCAGCTACCGATTTCGCGGTTGCGTCGATGTCCGCGAGGTCTGCTACATCGATCGGATAATCTTCGGTCAGATATTTTTCCAACGTGGTCATGCTGCGCGCCCCCAACGGTGTCTGGTTGATTTGGTGCGTATTGTACCGTTTTGGAATGTCGCCTTAGCCGTGCAATCGAATTTGACGCAGGCAAATTAACCGTAAGACGCGCGGCGCCGGCCCTACTGTCGAGGGAGCCGATAGCTAGGACGTATGGCAGTAAGGGACGGAATCAGATCTGTAGATTTGCTTCCGCAAACCCAGCTTCGAGAGGTGGTTTTCCGTACAGATTCCGTACAGAAATGCAGCTAATTTTAAAGGCAGGCTTACCGCCTGATTTAAAACGGTTTTTTGGTGCGCCCGGCTGGGATCGAACCAGCAACCCCTGCCTTCGGAGGGCAGTACTCTATCCATTGAGCTACGGGCGCTTCAACACGACAGCGCGGCAACCTGAGCGGATGCGACGCCAAAGCGAGACCGGAAGGATACCCGGTTTCGGCCCAACCGTCCACCGGACGGCCGATATAGCAAGATTTCCCGCCCTTCGGACGCCCCTTGCGCTCCGGGTAAACGCCTGCTGAACACCGCGCCGCCGCCCTCGCCGCCGTCGAAATCTTCCGTCTATAATCGTCCGTGGCTGATATAGAACAAGAAGTTGCCGTCACGCTGTACCGCTCACATACCCACGGAGACGAGACAAGCATGAGCGAAGCACCACACGGAGCCCCGATCAAAACCCCAGCGCAGCTCATCGCCGCAGTCATCGCAGGGTTTGCTGTGCCGATCGTCATCATCATTCTGCTGGCAGTCTATGTCGACAATTCGACACGCACCGGCGCCGGCACCGACTCTCTCTCCGAAGCCCAAGTCGTCGCCCGCATCAAGCCGCTAGCCCAGGTCGAAATTCGCGACGCCAACGCGCCGCGCGTCTACAAGAGCGGCGAAGAAGTCTACAAGGCCGTGTGCTCCGCGTGTCACGCGTCGGGCACGGCTGGCGCACCGAAATTCACCAATTCCGCCGACTGGGCGCCGCGCATCTCGCAAGGGTTCGACACGCTCTGGCACACGGCGCTCGCCGGCAAGGGCGCTATGCCGCCGCGCGGCGGCACCAGCCCGGACGACTACAGCGACTTCGAAATCGCTCGTGCGGTGGTGTACATGGCGAACAACTCCGGCGCGAGCTTCCCGGAACCGGCGCAGCCCGCAGCGGGTGCGGCGGCGGCTTCCGGTGCGGCAGCGGCTGCGCCGTCGGCAGGCGCTTCGGACGCAGCCGCCGCTCAGGCCGCCGCTGCAATGGCGGCCATGGCGAGCGTCCCGCAAGCCGCGGCGCCTGCAGCGGGCGGCACGCAAAGCGCGGACGCGTCGCAAGCCGGCAAGGCGTTGTATCAGCAGGTTTGCCAGGCCTGTCACGCGGCGGGCGTGCTGAACGCGCCGAAATTCGGCGACAAGGAAGCGTGGGCGCCGCGCCTGAAAGAGCCGATGGACACGGTCTATAACTACGCGCTGCACGGCAAGGGCGCCATGCCGCCGAAGGGCGGCTCGACTGCATCGGACGCCGACGTCAAGGCCGCTGTCGACTACATGGTCAGCGCAGTGAAATAAGGCGTTCGACTAGTCCGCCTGCGGCGTTGGTCGCGATACGAAAATCCCTGCACAGCAGTAACGCGTGCAGGGATTTTTCATGCGCGATGCATTCATGCGTCAGATCCGATGAAGCCGGTCCGGCGCCGACGCGGGGCGGCTGAACGCATCGGCGAAAGCCAATGCCGGTGCGCTGCGAGCGAGCGCGCTGAAACGCGCGTTCAACGTGGCAGGCGCGAGCCACGGATAGTCCAGGCCTTCCTGCAACGCGTCGAGCAAGGCGCCATCGGCATCGGGCATCACGTCCATGCGGGCGATATGGATGTCGAAGCCGGTGACGGCCTGCGTGTCGTCGAAGATCCATCGGTACACGCCGTGGCCGACGCGCAATGCGCCGCTCGCCGTTTCACGCATCACCACCAGCCAGGGCAGCGCGTCGATCACGCCGCCGTGCGCGTCGAGCGAGTTGCACACGTAGTAAGTCCGGCATCGCGTGTATTGCGCGCCGAAATCCGTGACGAGCGTTTTCGCGATCGCGTCGGCGCCGACGACGCGGGCCGGAAATGCAATCGCCGAAGTCGCAAGCGAAATGGTAAGCACCGCGTCCGCCGCGAAGGCTTCGGCGATGCGTCGGGGACGGGTGTTGTCTTTCGCGTCGATGTAGGTTTCGAGTGCGCGGCGATACGGTGCGAGCGGCGGCAGGGTCATGCGGGCGTTCTCCGATTCACGCCCGCCGGCATTGCGGCGGCGAGCCGCGTCACTCTAGCTCAAGCCTTCGGAAAAAGCGCCGAAGCACATGCGACGCACAGGGTCTTGCGAACTCAAGGCTTCTGCAACAACGCCTTCAAACTCGCGAGCCGGTCTTTCGGCGACATCGGCGCTTCTTCGGGCGTGGGCGGCGGCGCATCATCGAGCAGCATTTCGGGAATGAAGCGCGACGGCTCGCACACCACCGTCTCCCGCGCGCGCTTGCGCTTCTTGCACCAGTTCAGATGCAAACTGCGCTGCGCACGCGTGATCGCGACGTACATCAGACGGCGTTCTTCCTCGATGCGCGCGTCGTCGATCGGTTCGTCGTCGGGGCCGCCGCGATGCGGCATGATGCCCTCCTCGACGCCGACCAGAAACACGTGCGGATACTCCAGCCCCTTCGACGCATGCACGGTCGAAAGCCGCACCGCATCAGGGTCTTCCTCGCGGCCTTCGAGCATCGACATCAGCGCGACGGTCTGGATCAGGCCGAGCAGATTCTTGCCGGTGTCGCCGAAACCGTCGGCGGTGTCGTAGCCGGTCGCTTCGCTGTTCGCCCCGCCTTCGGGCTCGGCCTTGGTGCCCTTGCGCTTGAGCCACTCCATGAACTCCAGCACGTTCTGCCATTTGGCCTGCGCCTGGCGTTCGTCGAACGCGTCGTACAGATACGCCTCGTAGTGAATCGCGTCCATCAGTTCGTCGAGCAGCGTGCCGGCCGCGTCCTTTTCCGCGCGATCGGTGAGGCGCTGCATGAAGTCGCAGAACACGCGCATCGGTTCGATCTGGCGCGGCGACAGACGCGCTTCGATGCCGCCCATGTACACCGCCTCGAACAGCGACACCTTCGCCTGACCCGCAAACGAGCCGAGCGCTTCAAGCGTCGTATTGCCGACGCCGCGGCGCGGCGTGGTGATCGCGCGGATGAACGCGGGGTCGTCGTTGGCGTTGGCGATCAAACGCAGGTATGCGCAGATGTCCTTGATCTCGGCTTTGTCGAAGAAGGACTGGCCGCCGGACAGCACGTACGGAATCCGCTCGCGACGCAGCACCTGCTCGAAGATGCGCGCCTGGAAGTTGCCGCGATACAGGATCGCGTAGTCGCGGAAATTCGCGCGCCGCTCGAACTTGTGCGCGGACAGGCGGAACACCACCGACTCGGCCTCGTGTTCTTCGTCGTTGCAAGGCGTGACGGTGATCGTGTCGCCCATCCCGTGTTCGGACCACAACTTCTTTTCGAACAGTTTCGGGTTGTTCGCGATCACGTTGTTCGCGGCGGTCAGAATGCGCACCGTCGAGCGGTAGTTCTGTTCCAGCTTGATCAGGTGCAGCTTCGGAAAATCCTTGCTGAGCTGCCCGAGATTTTCGAGCGTCGCGCCGCGCCAGCCGTAGATCGCCTGGTCGTCGTCGCCGACCGCCGTGAACGCCGCGCGCTTGCCCGCCAGCAGCTTCACCAGTTCATACTGGCACGCGTTCGTGTCCTGGTACTCGTCGATCAGCAGATAGCGCAGCTTGTTCTGCCAGCGCTCGCGCACCTGCTCGTTCTTCGCGAAGAGTTCGGCGGGCAGGCGGATCAGGTCGTCGAAATCGACCGCCTGATACGCGTGCAACGTCGCCACGTAGTTGCGGTAGACGATCGCGGCCTGATGCTCGTCCTCGTTCGCGGCGATCGCGATCGCCTCTTCGGGCATGATCAGGCCGTTCTTCCACAGCGAGATGATCGACTGGACCTTGCGGATGAAGCCCTTGTCCGTCGAGCCGACCTGCTCCTGGATCATGCCGAAGCAGTCGTCCGAATCCATGATCGAGAACTGCGGCTTCAGACCGACGTGTTCCGCCTCCTGCCGCAGAATCTGCACGCCGAGCGAGTGAAAGGTGCAGACCGTCAACTGATTGACGGGCACTTTGCGGCCTTCCTTGCCGGGCGTGGTGAGCGTCTTGCCTTCGAGCAGCTTGCCCACGCGCTCGCGCATTTCCGCCGCGGCCTTGTTCGTGAACGTGACAGCGGCAATGTGGCGCGGCTCGAAGCCTTTGGCTTCGATCAGGTGCGCGATCTTCTGCGTGATCACGCGCGTCTTGCCGCTGCCTGCGCCGGCGAGCACGAGACACGGACCGTCGAGATAACGGACCGCTTCATTTTGAGCGGGGTTCAGGCCTGCGGACATCGTCTGTGGATGGGTGTTGCGGTTGAATGCGGCGGTTAAAAGCGCGTCGGCGCGAAATTGCCGGCCGATGGTTCGGGGCATGCTGCGCGGCGGCGTCGGTTGGAACGGACGCCCCGAGGGGTGCGAAGGCGTCCCCGGCCCGCTGCGATTCGCGCGAGAGGAGCGATGTTAACATGGATGCCTCGACGGATACCCCCGACCGACGTCCGCAACGGGTACCCGGACGGATCGCAACGAAGACGCTGACGGTCCGCCTTCGGGACATGCCACAATTGAGGTGTTGCGCGCCGTCGCCGCGGTGGCAAAGCGGCGCGCCGTTTTTTGCAGGAAGACACGCATGTCCGCATCGCTGAAAATTGGTTTGATGGGCTACGGTTTTGCCGGCGCGACCTTTCATGCGCCGGTGATCGCGCATTGCGGGCGCGCCAGCGTCGCCGCCATTGCCACGGGTCAGCCCGAGCGCGCGCTGGCCGACTATCCGCACGCGAAAGTCGTAGCCGATCTCGACGCGCTTCTGGCGCTCGACGACATCGAGTGCGTCGTGATCGCGACGCCCAACGACACGCACTTCGACCTCGCGCGCCGCACGCTCGAAGCCGGCAAGCACGTCGTGGTCGACAAGCCGGTCACGCTGAGTGCCGCCGACGCCCATACGCTCGCCAACATCGCGCTCGCGCGGGGCAAGCTGTTCGTGCCGTTTCACAACCGTCGCTGGGACGGCGATTTTCTGACCGTGCGCGATCTGCTCGCCCGCGTGGAGTTGGGGCGCGTCACCCAATTTGAATCGCACTTCGACCGCTTCCGCCCGGAAGTAAAGCAGCGTTGGCGCGAAGAGGTGTCACGGGGCGGCGGCTTGCTGCTCGACCTCGGGCCGCATCTGATCGACCAGGCGTTGGCGCTGTTCGGCGCACCGCAAACCGTGTCGGCGACGGTGCGCACGCATCGTGACGGGGCGAGCGCGCCGGACTATGTGCACATTCAACTCGGCTACGCCGAGTTCGAGGTGGTGTTGCACGCGAGCGTGTTGACGGCTCTGATCGCGCCGCGTTTTGCGATCCACGGCACGCGAGGCAGCTACGTGAAGCACGGCCTCGACACGCAGGAAGACCAGTTGAGGGCCGGTCTGCGTCCGGGCGATGAAGGCTTCGGCGCGGGCAATCCGGCCGGCGTGCTGCGGGTGCTGGAAGGCGATCAGGAAGTCGAGCGCGAAATGCCCACGCGCAACGGCGAATACGTCGGGTTCTATATCGCGCTGGCCGACGCCATCCAGAACGGCGTCGCATTCCCTGTAAGGCCTCAGGATGCGGTCGACGTGATGACCATCATCGAGCTTGCCGCGCGCAGTTCGGAAGAAGGCGTGCGTCTGCCGTTCGAGCGCATCCGCTGAGCTGTTCCGCTGCACGGCGTGACGGCTTGTGTACCTAAAAATACACTGGCCGACCGCGTCGCGCGGGCACCAACCTGACGTCCCCGAAAGGAACATAACGTTACAACTCTGCCCGCCTCCCCGGTCAGCGCGCCGCCGCGATCATCCGTTGCTACCCAGTAGCACCTTCAAAGAAAACGACTTCCGGAGAGCCCATGCCCCGTACCCTTCGCGCGATTGCCGCATGCGCCCTGCTCAGTTCTCTCGCCGCCTGCGTGGTGACGCCCCAGCCGGCGCCCGCGCCGCGCCCCAGCCCGCTGCAGATCGCGGATCAGCGTCTGCATCAGGTCGACGGCCGGATCGATAATCTCGGCCGCCGCATCGACAAGCGCGTGAATCAGGGCGACTACCCGCCGCCGCAAGGGGCAGAGCTGCATCATCGGCTAGAGGTGATCCGCCGCGAAGCGCACGACATGGCCGCGCAACACGGCGGCGGCCTCACCGCCGACGAACAGCGCGTGCTGAATCAGGAACTGGACAACGCGGCTCACGCGATCGGCGAGTAAGCGAAGCGCCGCCGGCTCCGACACCGAATCGACACGAGCGCGGACAGCAGCGCGTGCCGCATGTCCCGCGCTTTTTTTGACGCTGGCGCCACGCCGCGCTAGCCACCATGCCGGTCGCGGTCCTTTATTTGACAAGCCCCGAGCCGTCGCGTACATTCGCCGCACGCGTCGGGAGAGCGTGCTGGCCGCTGAATATCGCAGGCCGCGCCGCCGAAGGGGCACACCCGCAAACTCTCAGGCAAAAGGACCGACCGCGTCGAAAAACCCGCGTCAACGCAACATCAGGCAGCGGTTTTTCGCACTCTGGAGAGCGGCAGTAGCCATCCGCGTTTTGGCAACATCACGCAGACTCAGGCAGGCTGCCCACCGAAGGGGCGCGCGTTTCACCGTGACAGATCAACGTTCGCGGCAGCGCAATCTCTCAGGTATCGAGGACAGAGGGGTCATGCAGAACCACGCTCGCAGGCATCAGGCCGCGAGGCGTAGCGCCGCATGGCCTTTTTTGTTTCGCGAGATGCCCGAGGCCCCATGACCGAACTCAAACACACCCCACTCAACGCCACCCACCGTGCGCTCAACGCCCGCATGGTCGATTTCGGCGGCTGGGACATGCCCGTCAACTACGGCTCGCAGATCGAGGAACACCGCGCCGTGCGCACCGACGCCGGCATGTTCGACGTCTCGCACATGTGCGTGGTCGATTTCACCGGCGAGCGCGTGCGCTCGTTCTTCGAGTTCGCGCTGGCCAATAACGTCGCCAAGCTGCAAACGCCCGGCCGCGCGCTCTACTCCTGTCTGCTGAACCCGAACGGCGGCGTGATCGATGATCTCATCGTCTATTACTTCGGCGAAGACCACTTCCGCGTGGTCGTCAACGCCGGCACCGCCGACAAAGACATCGCGTGGTTCGGCCAGATCAACGCCGACGGCGGCTTCGGCCTGACCATCACGCCGCGCCGCGACTTCGCGATCGTCGCCGTGCAAGGCCCGAACGCGCGCGAAAAAGTCTGGCAAACGGTGCCCGCCGCGCGCGCCGTCACCGAAGCGCTCAAGCCGTTCAACGCCGCACGAATCGAAGATACGCCGTTCGGCGAACTCACCGTCGCGCGCACCGGCTACACCGGCGAAGACGGCTTCGAAATCATCGTGCCGGCGGACCACGTCGAAGCGCTGTGGAACGCGCTGCACGCCCAGGGCGTGCGCCCGGCCGGCCTCGGCGCGCGCGACACGCTGCGCCTCGAAGCCGGCATGAACCTGTACGGCCAGGACATGGACGACAATGTCTCGCCGCTCGACGCCGGCCTCGCCTGGACCGTCGACCTGACCTCGCCGCGCGACTTCGTCGGCAAGAGCCGGCTGGAAGCCGACGGCTCGAAGGCGGCGTTCGTTGGCCTGATCCTGCTGAAGGAAAACGGCAAGGCGGCTGGCGTGCTGCGCGCGCATCAGAAAGTCCTCACGCCGCACGGCGAAGGCGAAATCACCAGCGGCACTTTTTCCCCCACTATGCAGGAATCCATCGCCTTCGCGCGCGTGCCCAAAGGCGTGCAGCCGGGCGACACCGTTCACGTCCAGATTCGTGACAAGGCGGTGCCCGCAAGCGTGGTAAAACTGCCGTTCGTGCGCAACGGCAAAGTGCTGGCGGTTTAAGCAGCCGCGCGCGCGTCCCCCCTTTTTAAGTCAATAACGAACACACCGCATAGGAGCATCCGATGAGCATCCCGGCCGATCTGAAATACACCGAATCGCACGAATGGGTCCGCACCGAAGCCGATGGCACGCTGACGGTCGGCATCACTGACCACGCGCAGGAAGCGCTCGGCGACATCGTCTTCTTCGAAGTCCAGCAACTGGGCAAGACCGTGACCGCGGGCGACACCGTCGCCGTGATCGAATCGGTGAAGGCCGCTTCCGATATCTACGCGCCGGTTTCGGGCGAGATCATCGAAGCGAACAGCGCCGTGGCCGACTCGCCCGACTCGGTCAACAGCACGCCGTACGAAAGCTGGCTCTTCAAGATCAAGCCCGCCGCCGACGCAGCGCTGGACCGCCTGATCGACGCCGACGCGTACACCAAGTCGATCGGCGCCTGATTCACATTTCGTTAAACGTCAGGTGCGGCCCCCGCGAGGCATCGCACGCCGCACCACCAGGAACACCCATGAAGCTCGAACACCCGGATCGTCTGATGAACCGCACTCCTCTCTCGCTCGCCGCGCTCGAAGTGCATGACGCCTTCGCCGAACGGCACATCGGCCCGGATTCGGCCGACCAGCAAGCGATGCTCGAAGCCCTCGGCTTCGCGTCGCGCGCAGCGCTGATCGACGCCGTGATTCCGCAGACGATCCGGCGTACCGAAACGCTGCCGCTCGGCCCCTTCTGGCAACCGAAGAGCGAAGCCGAAGCGCTCGCCGCGCTGCGCGAGCTGGCGGACAAGAACCAGGTGTTCCGCTCGTACATCGGGCAGGGCTACTACAACGCGCACACGCCGACGGTGATCCTGCGTAACGTGCTCGAAAATCCGGCGTGGTACACCGCGTACACGCCGTATCAGCCGGAAATCTCGCAAGGCCGTCTGGAAGCGTTGCTGAACTTCCAGCAGATGATCGTCGACCTGACGGGTCTGGCGATCTCGAACGCGTCGCTGCTCGACGAGGCCACCGCCGCCGCTGAAGCGATGACGCTGCTGCAACGCGTGGGCAAGCCGAAGTCGAACGTGTTCTTCGTCGCCGACGACGTGCTGCCGCAAACCATCGAAGTGGTGAAGACGCGCGCCACGCCGGTCGGCATCGAAGTGACAGTGGGCCCGGCCGCGGAAGCCGCGAATGCGAACGCATTCGGCGTGCTGCTGCAATACCCGGGCGTGAACGGCGACGTGCGCGACTACCGCGCGCTGACCGAAGCGATCCACGCAGCGGGCGGCCACGTGGTGGTCGCCGCCGATCTGCTCGCGCTGACCGTGCTCACGCCGCCGGGCGAATGGGGCGCGGACGTGGCCGTCGGCAATACGCAGCGCTTCGGCGTGCCGGTCGGCTTTGGCGGCCCGCATGCCGCTTACCTCGCGGTGCGCGACGAATTCAAGCGTCAGATGCCGGGCCGCCTCGTCGGCGTGACCGTCGACGCGCAAGGCAATCCCGCACTGCGTCTCGCGCTGCAAACACGCGAGCAACATATCCGCCGCGAGAAGGCCACCTCGAACGTGTGTACCGCGCAAGCACTGCTCGCGATCATGGCCAGCATGTACGCGGTGTATCACGGCCCGCGCGGTCTGAAGACGATCGCGCTGCGCGTGAACCGGATCGCCGCGCTGCTCGCCGAAGGCGCGAAGCAACTCGGCTACACGCTCGTCAACGAAACCTTCTTCGACACGCTGACGTTCGACACCGGCGCGCGCACGCAAGCGCTGCTCGACGCGGCAACGGCGAAGCGCATCAACCTGCGCCGCGTGAGCGCCACGCAAGTCGGCCTGTCGATCGACGAAACCACCACGCGCCACGACCTGGCCGATCTGCTCGCGGTCTTTGCACAAGCGGCCTTCGCCAGCGACGTGCCGCAAGTCGACGCACTCGACGCCAGGCTCGCGGCTTCGAACACCGCGTCGGTGCCGGCCGCGCTCGAACGCACCAGCGCGTACCTCACGCACCACGTATTCAACCGTCATCATTCGGAAACGGAAATGCTGCGCTATCTGCGCAGCCTGTCGGACAAGGACCTCGCGCTCGATCGTTCGATGATCCCGCTCGGCTCGTGCACGATGAAGCTGAACGCGACCTCGGAAATGCTGCCGGTCACGTGGCCCGAATTCGGCCAGATCCATCCGTTCGCGCCGGCCGATCAAACCGTCGGCTACCGCGAGATGATCGATCAGCTCGAAGAGATGCTGGTCGCCGCAACCGGCTATGCCGCCGTGTCACTGCAACCGAATGCCGGCTCGCAGGGCGAGTACGCGGGTCTGTTGATCATCCACGCATATCACGCGTCGCGCGGCGAAGCACATCGGAACGTCTGCCTGATTCCCGCTTCGGCGCACGGCACCAACCCGGCATCGGCGCAGATGGCCGGCATGCAGGTGGTCGTGGTCGCGTGCGACGCGCAAGGCAACGTCGATATCGAAGACCTGAAGAAGAAGGCCGCCCAGCACGCCGACAAACTCGCGGCGATCATGATCACGTATCCGTCCACGCACGGCGTGTTCGAGGCGAATGTGCGCGAAATCTGCGAGATCGTGCACGCGCACGGCGGCCAGGTGTATGTGGACGGCGCGAACATGAACGCGATGGTCGGTCTGTGCGCGCCGGGCCAGTTCGGCGGCGACGTCTCGCACCTGAATCTGCACAAGACCTTCTGCATTCCGCACGGCGGCGGCGGACCGGGCGTCGGCCCGGTCGCGGTGGGCGCGCACCTCGCGCAGTTCCTGCCGAACCAGATCTCGTCGGGCTATGAGCGCGCGCCGAGCGGTATCGGCGCGGTGTCGGGCGCACCGTACGGCTCCGCCTCGATCCTGCCGATCTCGTGGATGTATATCGCGATGATGGGCGCGAAGAACCTGACCGCCGCCACCGAAACCGCAATCCTCAACGCGAACTACGTCGCGAACAAACTCGCGCCGCACTATCCGGTGCTGTATTCGGGCCCGGGTGGACTGGTCGCGCACGAGTGCATTCTCGATCTGCGCCCGCTCAAGGAAACCAGCGGCATCACCGTTGACGACGTCGCCAAGCGCCTCGCCGACTACGGTTTCCACGCGCCGACGATGAGCTTCCCGGTGCCGGGCACGCTGATGGTCGAGCCGACCGAATCGGAATCGAAGGAAGAACTCGACCGTTTCATCGAAGCAATGATCGCGATCCGCAACGAGATCCGCGCGGTCGAGGAAGGCCGTTCGGATCGCGAGGACAATCCGCTGAAGCATGCGCCGCATACCGCGGCGGTTGTGATCGCCAACGACTGGAAGCATGCTTATGCACGCGAAACCGCCGCGTATCCGCTGCCCACGTTGATCGCGAAGAAGTACTGGCCGCCGGTCGGCCGTGCGGACAACGTGTACGGCGACCGCAATCTGTTCTGCTCCTGCGTGCCGATCGCCGACTACGAGTAAGTACGAGTCAGCGTGAGCACGCCGCGCATCGCCCGCTGACCGCAACATGCGGCAGGGCGGTGCGCGCTGTTCCGCCCCGGGCTCCTGTCGCTCGTGGCCGCAAACGGCTAACATCACACACCGAATCAGCCTAACGAGGAGTTTCGCATGGCGCGAAAGGTGCGATCGATGCAAAGCCGGGCCGCAGCAACGCGAGCCCGTACGTGGCGGCAAATTTGCGCACTGCTGTTCGCTGGCGCGGCTGCGCTGCTGCCGCTGCGGCAAGCGCAGGCCGCGATGAATTTTTGCGCGGCGCCCGCGTTGCAAACCAGCGAGCGCACCAACGCCGATCCCGGCGTGAAGGCGCTCGTGGGCAATGTGCAGGCGCATCTGAACGAGCAGCCGCATGCGCTCGCGAAGCTGCATACCGAGGGCACGTTGCCGCACGAGGGCATCTACGATCAGAGCGTCGAAGCGGAGAAGGATCTCGATCTGCTGCGCGACGCCGCGCTCGCGTGGCGCGCAACCAGCGACGACCGCTATCTGAAGCTCGTGGACCGCTTGCTGTACGCGTGGGTCACGACTTATCAGCCTAGCTTCAATCCGATCGACGAGACGCGTTTCGAAGGACTGATCCTCGCGTATGACATGACCGCGAGCGCGTTGCCCGTGAAAACGCGCAACGCGGCGATGGCGTTCCTGACGAAGCTCGCCAACGGCTACATCGCGCAGATCGATGCGCAGCCACGGCCGCTCAAGGGCACCTTCCGTAACAATTGGCAGAGCCATCGCATCAAGCTGATCGCGATGGCCGCGTTCACGCTCGATAACCGCAAGATGATCAACGCGGCGCAGCGTCTGTTCGTCGAGCACATCGGCGACAACATCGCGCCGGACGGCTCGACCATCGACTTCAGCGAACGCGACGCGCTGCATTACGTCACCTACGATCTGCAGCCGCTCGTGATGGCCGCGCTGGCCGCGCGCCGCCACAACCGCAACTGGCTGCAGGAGAAGGGCGCGAACGGCGCCACGCTGCTCGCCGCGCTCAACTGGCTCGTGCCGTTTGCGTCCAGTAGTCAAACGCATGAGGAATTCGTGCATTCGAACGTGCCGTTCGATGCAAAACGTCGCGAGGCCGGCATGCCTGGCTACGCGGGTCAATGGGACCCGAAGAACGCGACGGAGCTGTTTCATCTGGCGGCGCGTCTGGACGGACGCTTCACGCCGATCGCGCTGCAGCTCGCACCGACGCCGCCCGCGTGGCTCGCCGTGTGTTTGCCGCTGCCGGCGCGCTAAAATCTACTTATCAGCAGGAGCAGTCAAATGGCAGTCAGCGTGTTCGATCTCTTCAAAATCGGCATTGGTCCGTCCAGCTCGCATACCGTTGGACCGATGCGCGCTGCGCTGATGTTCGCTCAAGGACTTGAACGCGACGCACTGCTGGATGCGACCGCATCGGTGAAAGTGGATCTGTACGGATCGCTCGGCGCGACCGGCAAAGGGCACGGCACGGATCGCGGCGTGATGCTCGGCCTAATGGGCGATGCGCCCGACACGGTCGACCCCGACACGATCGCGCAACGCCTCGAAGCGGTGCGGGTGTCGCGCAAGCTCGCACTGCTCGGCACCCACGAGGTGCCGTTCGTGCAGAAGGATCACATTTCGTTTTATCGCCAGGCGCTCGCCGAGCATCCGAACGGGCTGAAGCTGCGCGCGTTCGACGCGCAAGGTGAAACGTTGCGCGAGTCGACCTATCTGTCCGTGGGCGGCGGCTTCGTCGTGACGGCTGGCGCGCCGAACACGAAGGTACTGAGTGCCGTCGATCAACTGCCGCACTCGTTTCGCACCGGCAACGAGTTGCTCGCGCTGTGCGCATCCACTGGCAAGAGCATCGCGCAGTTGATGTGGGACAACGAGCGCGTCTGGCACACGGAAGAAGAGACGCGCGCCGGCTTGCTGAAAATCTGGGACGTGATGCAGTCGTGCGTGGCGCGCGGCTGCGGCATCAACAACCCCGATGCCGATGGTCACTTGCCCGGGCCTTTCCAGGTGAAGCGCCGCGCGCCGCAGTTGTATCGCGCGCTATCGGGCAATCCCGAGCTGGCGCTGCGCGATCCGTTGTCGATGATCGACTGGATCAACCTCTACGCGATCGCCGTCAACGAAGAAAACGCCGCGGGTGGCCGCGTCGTCACCGCGCCGACCAACGGCGCCGCCGGCATCATTCCCGCCGTGCTGCATTACTACACGCGCTTCATGCCCGGCTCGAACCAGCAGGGCGTGATCGACTTCCTGATGACGGCGGCGGCGATCGGCATTCTGTACAAGCTGAACGCGTCGATTTCCGGCGCGGAAGTGGGCTGCCAGGGCGAGGTGGGCGTGGCCTGCTCGATGGCGGCGGGCGCGCTCGCCGCCGTGATGGGCGGCACGCCGAAGCAGGTCGAGAACGCCGCGGAGATCGGCATGGAGCACAACCTTGGCCTGACCTGCGATCCGGTCGGCGGGATGGTGCAGATCCCGTGCATCGAGCGCAATGCGATGGCGTCGGTGAAGGCGGTCAACGCGGCGCGCATGGCGTTGCGGGGCGACGGCAGCCACTACGTGTCGCTCGATTCGGTCATCAAGACCATGCGCGAGACCGGCGCGGACATGAAGACCAAGTACAAGGAAACGTCGCGGGGCGGGCTGGCGGTGAACATCGTCGAGTGTTGAGCACGCTGCTCGATTGCGCATGACGACGCGGGCAAAAGCCCGCGTTTTTCTTTGTGCGTTCACTCTTCATGTTCCCGCCTTGCGGCCTAGACAGTTGCGCTGCGCAATGACAGCGAACGCGCGCTCGGCGTAAGCTGTCGAGGCGCTCATCGGCCAACGTCCCGCGTTCCGTCGATGCGGCAAATCCGACCGCACTCACGCACTGCCTGGAGGCTTCTTCGCAATGTCGCTGCCGAATGCTCCCGTTTCAGATTCCAACGCCGCTCGCACTACCGGCGCACGTCTCATCGTCGATGCTTTGCTCACGCACGGTGTCGAACGCGTTTTCTGTGTGCCCGGCGAGAGCTTTCTCGCCGTGCTGGATTCGCTGCATGACGAGACTGAACACATCCAGACCATTGTTTGCCGCCACGAAGCCGCGGCGGCGAACATGGCGGAAGCGGTCGGCAAACTGACGGGCCGCCCAGGCGTCGCGCTCGTCACGCGCGGACCGGGCGCAACGCATGCGTCGATCGGCGTGCATACCGCGTTTCAGGACTCCACGCCGATGATCCTGCTGATCGGCCAATGCGCTCGCGAACATCTCGACCGCGAGGCGTTCCAGGAGATCGACTATCGGCGCATGTTCGGCCAGATGGCGAAGTGGGTCGCGCAGATCGACGATCCGAAGCGCATTCCCGAATATCTGAGCCACGCGTTTCATACGGCGACCTCCGGACGGCCGGGGCCAGTCGTGCTGTCGCTGCCGGAAGACGTGTTGAGCGATGCATGCGATGCCGTGGCCGGCGTTCCGGCCTATCAACGCGTGGCGGCGTCGCCATCCGGCGCGCAGATCGAGAAGCTGCGCAATTTGCTCGAAGGCGCGCAGCGGCCGATGGTGATTGCGGGCGGCAGCGGCTGGACGCCGGCCGCGTGCGCCGACCTGCGGCGCTTCGTCGAGAACTGGCAACTTCCGGTCGGCCTCGCGTTCCGCTTTCAGGACACACTCGATAACGACCATCCGAACTACGCGGGCGATGTCGGCCTCGGCATCAATCCGGCGTTGGCGCAGCGCATCCGCGAGGCCGACTTGCTGCTCGTACTCGGTCCACGCCTGGGGGAAGCGACGACGAACGGCTACACGCTGCTCGACATTCCAAAGACGAAGCAGACGCTCGTACACGTGCATCAAGGCGCGGAAGAGTTGGGACGCGTGTATGTCGCGGATTTGCCGATCGTCTCCGGCATGCCCGAGTTGACTGCGTCGCTGGCGGCGTTGCAGCCGTCCTCTGGCACTCTGGCCTGGGCTGGCGCGGCCGGGGACGCGCACCGCGCGTATCTCGAATGGCGCAAGCCGCGCCCAATTCCCGGCGACGTGCAAATGGGCGAAGTGATCCAGCAATTGCGCGCGCATCTGCCCGACGACGCTATCCTCACGAACGGCGCGGGCAATTACGCGACATGGCTGCATCGGCATTTCTCGTATCGGCACTATCGCTCGCAGCTCGCGCCGACGAGTGGTGCGATGGGCTATGGCGTGCCTGCGGCGATCGCGGCGAAATCGATGTATCCGCACCGCGCGGTCGTCGCGCTTGCCGGCGACGGCTGCTTCATGATGGCCGCGCAGGAATTGGCGACGGCGATGCAGTACGACCTTCACGTGCTTTTCATCGTCGTGAACAACAGCCAGTTCGGCACGATCCGGATGCATCAGGAGCGGCATTATCCGAACCGCGTGTATGGCACCGGGCTGACGAATCCGGACTTCGCGGCGTTCGCGCGATCGTTCGGCGCGCACGGCGAGACTGTGGAGCGGACCGAGGATTTTCTGCCCGCCTTGCAACGTGCGATGAACGCGCAACGCGCGGCGGTGATCGAGATTCGCATGACGCAGGAAGCGAGTACGCCGGGCGCGACGCTGGAGCAGATTCGCGAGCAGGGGCGGAAGATGCGCGGGGAGTAGTAGTGCGGCGTTGGTCGAGTAAAGGTAGTGCAGAGCAACTGCCCCATAAAAAAACCCCGCCGAAGCGGGGTTTTTTCCAACTCCAAACGCAGAGCAAGCAGCAAAACCCCGCTTACTTCCCGCCCACGCTTTGCAGCGTCGTCCACTTGCCGTCGACCACCTTGTACAGCGTGATGCCGCCGTTCTTCAGGTCACCGCGGCTGTCGTACGCGAGGTTCGACGACGTCACCGCCGGCATCGAGGTCTTCGCGAGCACCGGCAGGTATTTGGCCGGATCGGTCGAGTTAGCGGTCTTCATTGCAGCGAACATCGCCATTGCGCCATCGTAAGCGTACGGCGAGTACGTTTGCACGTCTTCGTTGAAACGCTTCTTGTACTTCGCGACGTAGTCCTTGCCGCCCGGCATTTCTTCCAGCGGCAGGCCGGCAAGCGACGCCACCGTGCCGTTGGCCGCGTCACCCGCGAGCTTGATGAAGGTCGGCGTGTGAACCATTTCGCCACCCATCAGCGGCGCCTTCACGCCGAGCTGCTTCATCTGCTTGGCCATCGGCGCCGCTTGCGAATCCGCGCCGCCGTAGTAGATCAGATCCGGGTTCGTCGACTTGAGCTTGGTCAGGATCGACTTGAAGTCGACGGCCTTGTCGTTCGTGTATTCACGATCGACGATCGTCGCGCCCGCCGCCTTTGCCGCCTTTTCGAACTGATCGGCCAGACCCTGGCCGTAAGCCGTGCGGTCGTCGACGATCGCGATCTTCTTCATGCCGAGGTTCTTGACCGCGAACGCGCCGGCGACCGAGCCTTGCTGCGTGTCGGACGTCATCATGCGGAACGTGGTCTTGAAGCCTTGCTGCGTGTACTCAGGCGCGGTCGCCATCGCGATCTGCGGGATGCCCGCGTTCGCGTAGATGCGCGAAGCCGGAATCGTGGTACCCGAATTGAAGTGGCCGAGCATGCCCTTGATGCCGTCGTCCACCAGCTTTTGTGCGACGGTCGTGCCGGTGCGCGGATCGGCCTGGTCGTCGGCCGAATCCAACACGAAGCGAACCTGCTTGCCGCCGATCACCGGCTTGGTCGCGTTCATCTCTTCCACTGCCAGCGTGATGCCGTTCTGGAAGTCCTTGCCGTAGTGAGCCTGCGCGCCCGTCATCGGACCGGCGAAACCCACCTTCACGTCTTCCGTCGATTGAGCGTTGGCCGTCCCCGCCAGCGACATTGCCGCAACCAGCGCCGCGCCTGCCAGCTGTTTCATCTTGTGTTGCATAGCTTCTCCTTGGTACCAGGTATAGATGGAGCGATATCGGGGTCGCCGTACCGCTTCCGTTTTTGCTGAGCGCCCCCAAACCTGCCGCTTCGCGCCAGGCCCCCCGAGGGGGCAATCCCCCAAGGGGACTTCCTTCGGGGCGAAAAACCTGGGAGCGGCCCGGCGTTTTCTTGATGGAGGATCCTGTGAGGTTCGCTCAACCGATGGTCATCAAATTCGCATTGCCGCCCGCTGCTGCCGTATTCACGCTGACCGAGCGTTCTGTCAACAGACGCTCGAGCGCGTAATCCTCTTCGCCGCTTTCCAGCGCGCGCGCCGCGACGCCCTGCACCGAGATGATCGGCCCCGGACGCTTCGCGACTTCCTTCACCAGCGCGAGCAGTTCGTCGCTGTCGCCTTCAAACAGCACGGCGTCGAACGGCGTGTCGGCGTACTTCTTCACGCTGGCATGCGACTTCAGCGATGCGGGCAACTGCGAGACCAATTGTTCACCCGCCGCGCCTTCGAACAGCGCACGATTTCCCGTAGCCAGCGCTGCGGCGAACTGCACGCGTGCGCCGCTCGCCGTCGACGCGACACACAGCACCGTGCCGCGCGCGCCCAGCGTGTAGGTGTTGCGCTCGCCGGTGGGCCCACACAACACCGCCGTCGCGCCCGCCGGTACATGTGACAGATAACCGTCGCAGCGTGCCGCCAGTTGCGGCTGGCGTTCGGCGATCAGCCAGTCGCGCAACGCAGTCAATGCGGCGGACGGATTGTCGCTGTTTTCAGCGGCTTGCGGTACTTCCGCAACCAAAGCCTGTGCAAGCGACTTCGGCAAACCTGCCGGACGCGTGGCGAGCAGGCGCTGCAGATATAGCGCGCCGCCTGCTTTCGGCCCCGTGCCCGACAGGCCTTCGCCGCCAAACGGCTGCACACCCACCACCGCGCCGATCACGTTGCGGTTCACGTAGATGTTGCCTACGTGCGCGCGGCTGATCACGTGAGCGATGGTCTCGTCGATCCGCGTATGGATGCCGAGCGTCAGGCCGTAGCCGGTCGTGCGGATCTGTTCGAGCAGTTTGTCCAGTTGGCTGCGGCGGTAACGCACCACGTGCAGCACCGGCCCGAACACTTCGCGCTTCAGTTCGTCGATGCTGTCGAGCTCGATCAGCGTCGGCGGCACGAAGGTGCCCTGCGCGGTGCCTTCCGGCGTCGGCAGTTGCTCGACCTTGCGGCCTTTCTCGCGCATCGCCGCGACGTGCGCGTCGATGCCGCGTTTCGCGTCGAGGTCGATCACCGGGCCGACGTCGATCGACAGGCGATCCGGATTGCCGACCGACAGTTCGCGCATCGCGCCCGTCAGCATCTCGAGGGTGCGGTCAGCGACATCGTCTTGTAGACAAAGAACGCGCAGCGCCGAACAACGTTGACCGGCGGAGTCGAACGCCGATTGCAGCACGTCCGCCACCACCTGTTCGGCGAGCGCCGACGAGTCGACGATCATCGCGTTCTGCCCGCCGGTTTCGGCGATCAGCGGAATCGGCTTGCCGTCCGGATCCAGGCGGTTCGACAACGTCTTGTTGATCAGGCGCGCGACTTCCGTGGAGCCGGTGAACATCACCGCGCGAGTGCGCGGGTCGGCCACCAGCGCGGCGCCGACCGTTTCGCCGTCGCCCGGCAGCAGTTGCACCGCGCCCGCCGGCACGCCGGCTTCGCGCAGAATCCGCACGGCTTGCGCGGCGATCAGCGGTGTCTGTTCAGCGGGCTTCGCGAGCACCGTGTTGCCGGCTGCCAGCGCCGCCGCCACCTGGCCCATGAAGATCGCCAGTGGGAAATTCCACGGACTGATACAGACCACGGGCCCGAGCGGACGATGCGTGTCGTTCGAGAACTCGTCGCGAATCTGCGTGGAGTAGTAGCGCAAGAAGTCGATCGCCTCGCGGATTTCAGAGACCGCGTTCGCGAGCGATTTACCTGCTTCGCGCACCACCAGACCCATCAGCGTATGCATCTGTGCTTCGAGCAGATCGGCGGCACGGGCGAGGCAATCGGCGCGCGCATCGACCGGCGTCGCTTGCCAGATCGGCGCGGCGGCAACCGCGTGCGCGAGTGCGGCGCTGACATGATCCGGCGTCGCTTCGACGACCGTGCCGACGAGGTCGCGATGATCGGCCGGGTTGCGCACGTCGCGTGCGTTGCCCACGGCGATCTCGTTGTCTTCGAGCATCGGCGCGGCGCGCCACGGATGATGCGCGCTCGCCAGCAACGCCGACGACAGCGACGCGAGGCGATGCTCGTTCGACAGATCGAGGCCCATCGAATTGAGACGCTCGGCGCCATACAGATTGCGCGGCAGCGGAATCTTCGCGTGCGGCGCGCCGAGCGGGACGATCCTGGACGCTTCGTCGACCGGGTCGGCGATCAGGTCCTTGATCGCGACGTTTTCATCGGCGATGCGATTCACGAACGACGTGTTCGCGCCGTTTTCCAGCAGACGGCGCACGAGGTACGCGAGCAGCGTTTCATGCGTGCCGACCGGCGCATAGACGCGGCACGGACGGTTCAGCTTGTCGCGGCCGGTGACTTCCTCGTACAGCGGCTCGCCCATGCCGTGCAGGCACTGGAACTCGTACTGGCCAGGATAGTAGTTGTTGCCCGCGAGGTGATAGATCGCCGACAGCGTGTGCGCGTTATGCGTGGCGAACTGCGGATAGACTGCGTCGGGCGCGCCGAGCAGCTTCTTCGCGCACGCGAGATACGACACGTCCGTGTAGATCTTGCGCGTGTAGACCGGATAGCCTTCGAGGCCGTCCACTTGCGCGCGCTTGATTTCGGTGTCCCAGTACGCGCCCTTCACGAGCCGCACCATGATGCGGTGACGGCTGCGGCGGGCCAGATCGACGATGTATTCGATCACGAACGGGCAGCGCTTCTGATACGCCTGCACCACGAAGCCGATGCCGTTCCAGCCGGCCAGTTCCGGATCGAAGCACAGCGCTTCGAGCAGATCGAGCGAAATTTCGAGGCGGTCGGCTTCCTCTGCGTCGATGTTCAGGCCGATGTCGTAACGGCGCGCGAGGATCGCGAGCGAGCGCACGCGCGGCAGCAGTTCGCTCATCGTGCGTTCCTGCTGCGAACGCGAGTAGCGTGCGTGCAGCGCGGAGAGCTTGATCGAGATGCCCGGGCCTTCGTAAATGCCACGGCCGCCGGCGGCCTTGCCGATCGCGTGGATCGCCTGTTCGTACGACGCGTAGTAGCGCTGCGCATCGACTTCGGTGGTGGCCGCTTCGCCGAGCATGTCGTACGAGTAGCGGAAGCCGCGCGCTTCATATTTGCGGCTGTTGGCGAGCGCTTCGGAAATGTTCTCGCCGGTGACGAACTGCTCGCCCATCAGGCGCATCGCCATATCGACGCCCTTGCGGATCAGCGGCTCACCGCCCTTGCCGATCAGACGCGTGAGCGCCGACGAGAGACCCGTTTCGCTGTTGGTCGTCACCAGCTTGCCGGTGATCATCAAGCCCCAGGTAGCTGCATTGACGAACAGCGACGGCGCCTGGCCGACGTGCGACTTCCAGTCGCCCTTGCTGATTTTGTCGCGGATCAGCGCATCGCGGGTCGCGCGATCGGGAATGCGCAGCAGCGCTTCGGCGAGGCACATCAGCGCCACGCCTTCCTGGCTCGACAGCGAGAATTCGTGGATCAGCCCTTCAACGCCGCCACCCGTGCTCTTCGAGCGCAGCGTCTCGACCAGCTTGCCGGCCATGGCCTGTACGTCGCCCGCGAGATTAGCCGGCAAGCGCGCCTGACCGAGCAGGAACGGCACACACTCCGGTTCCGGACGACGGTACGCAGCGGTGATCGCCGCGCGCAGCACCGATTGCGGTTGCACGTTTTGCGCGAACTCGAGGAACGGATGCGACGCACCGTCTTCCTCCTGCTCGACCGCCGCGCCGTCGGCCAGATCGGCCGAGCCCGCCGCGCCCGACAGTTCCGGCGGCAGTTGACCGTGCTCGATGCGCTCCAGATAGGCGAAGATAGCCTGCTTGATCAGCCAGTGCGGAGTGCGTTCGAGACGGGCGGCGGCATCTTTCAGCCGGGAACGCAGGAGGTCGTCGACCTTGACGCCAAGGGTGGTGCTAGCCATGTTTCCTTCTTCGGAGACCAGACGAATGCCTGATGAAAGACTAAAAGTTGGGCGAATCGTACGCCTCCCAATAAAAAGGTGCAACCATTGCAAGCGCATGGTTGCACCCTGCTGAGAGCCCGGTGTGGCGGGCGTTTCCGGCTGACGGCGCGGCACGCTGCGGCCGCGGTTGCGATCAGTACTTTCCCTGGCGTGATTCTTTTTGCATTTACTCTTATTAAATGAGCCGGCGCGCCGTTAAACAGGCGTAGTGGTACGCGGCCTCACGGCACGCACAAAAAAACGATACGGGGTTTCCGAGGACCGGTGAAATGGAAAAATGGCTGGTGGTAGTGGGCATCTGGGCGATGTGCGCGGCCTGTGCGGTGCTGTTCATTCGAGGCGCGACGGGGGCCTCGAACAGGCGCTCGGCCGACAAGGAACGCGCACGCGCCGCATCGCGTGCATCGGCTGGCGAAACGCGAGCTGCGTTGAACGACTGAGCGGCGCACGGCGCAGTCCGGCTGAGGGTTCGGGGAGTGAGATCGCGCGCCGTGCTCGGCTGGGCATGGCGCTCGAGTGTACGCGTGCGTCCGCGTTCAGTCCGGCATGCGGTGAACGCGTGCTTCAGCGCGGCAGGACCGGCTCGAACCGCGCACAGACATCATCCGGCGACACAAGCTGGTCATGCAGCCAGCACAGCCGGCTGTCCGCGACGCTCGCGCCGAATCCGGAGCTGAAAGCCGTGAGGCCTGGCAGGCTCTGCTCCAACGAATGCCGGTCTTCCGCGCGATACCGGCAGCTTGCGCAACGCGGTCCGCAAGCTTCGTCGCGCGCGTCCGCCGTGCTGGCGACCCGACCGGCCGCGTGAGTCACGATCCCTGCCCCAGGCTGTTCCAGTACGCTGCGAAGACGTGCGCGGACAGCGCGTAGCCAATCGCGATATTGACCACCACACCCGCCGTGAACGCGAGGAACGGCTTCAGCCCCGTAGCCGTGAGCGAGCGCAAGCGCGTGGTCAAGCCGATGCTGAGGAAGCAGAACGTGAACGCCCACGTGCGCAGCACGGTGATCGGCGCGACGAATTCGGGCGTGACGATCTTGCGGTAATCGGCCAGAGAATAGTGGCTGGCGATCCATGTCACGAGCGCGGACGCGACGACGAAACCGATCACGAATTTCGGAAAGCGCGTCCAGATCTCCGCGGCATTCGCCTTCGCTTTTACACCGCTATCCTGCGATTCCCAGCGCGTCGTCGCGACGATCGCCAGCACGAACGCCCAGATGCCAATCCAGATATCGCGGCCCACCACTTTCATCAGCGTGAACGCCTGCAGCGACGCCTCCGGCGCGCCGGCAATTGCGCCGCCCGCGTGCCTTGCGAAATCACCATAGGCCTGCGCTGCCGCGATGCCGGCGGCGTCGGCGAATTCGGAGGTGCCGATCCACGCGCCGGCGACAGCCGTCGACAGTCCGAGCGAACGCGATGCGAACGGCAATACGAAGATCATCACGATCGCCCACAGGACCACCAGCGTGATCGCCACGGACGCCTGTTCGCGCTTGGCCCGCACGGCGCCGGCAATTGCGATTGCTGCAGACACGCCGCACACGGCGCCACCCACGCCAAGCACGGCGGCAAAGCGTCGGTCGAGGCCGAACGCCTTGGCGGCGAAGAAAATCACGAAGAACGTCACGAGCGACACGATGGTCGCTTGCGCGACCGCCACCGGCCCAGCCCACACCAGCAGTGTGAAAGGCAGCGTCGCGCCGAGCAGCACGATGCCGACTTTGATATAAAACTCGACGCGCAAGCCCGCCGCGAACCATTCAGGCAACGTGAACAGGTTGGAAATCAGCAGCCCCAGGGCCAATGCGACGAGCGGCGGCTCCAGGTTGTTTTTCGACGCGTTGACCCACGCGCCCAACGTGAAGATCAACGCCGACGCGATGAACAGGATCAGAAACGCCGCAAAAAAAGCGCCGACACGCTGCTTCAGCAACGCGAGACTCCCGCCAAAGAGCAGCGCGAACACGACGAACAACGCGACATAGTTCGGCAGATGCCTGCGGAAGTCCAGCGCCGTCTGCGCCACGCCCGACCATTTGGCGGGCGCCACCGCCAGCCACCTGATGCTGCTGCCCGACGCGAACAGCGCCCAAGCGATCACGATCACCAGCAGGCCGACCCACACGGCGAGCCAGTCTTCGGTGAGCAGGAGTCCGCCGCCGTGCGTGCCCTGCCGCCGGGTCGGCGCCGCGCCGCCCGGCAAGGTCTGGTTGGTGTCGCTCATCGCAAATGCCTCGGGGAAGTGGACGTGCATCGCCGCCGAAATGGGGAGTTTTCGTCTGGATGGACGCCGATTCGGCGAATATAGGCGAGCGGCATCGCAAAGCGAAACGACCATTCGCTCTATCAATATGACTCAAAGAAGTAATGCCGCCCGCGCAGGCAACCGGCGTCAGATGTCGAGCGGATCGACTTCGAGATTCCAGCGCAGCACCCCTTTCAGGCCCCGCAGCAGCGGCTGCCAGGCGCGCAAAGTAGCCTGCAACGCAGCCCGCGACGCACTTTCGATCAGCAACTGCGCGCGATGCACGTGCATCACCTTGACGATGGTCAGCGGCACGGCGTCGTAGACGGTCACGCGCTCGGCGGCCGGAATGCCGGTCAGCTCCGCCGCGGACTGTTGCAGGAAAGCCAGCGCCGCCTCCAGCGTGCGGCCCTCGGCGCGCAGCAACGCCTGATAGACGAACGGCGGCAGGTGCGCGTCGCGCCGCTCGGCGAGCGTGGAATTGGCGAAGCCGACGTAGTCGTGGCGACTTAGCGCGTGATACAGCGCGTGACGCGGATAACGTGTTTGCACCAGCACTTCGCCGGGCAGGCCCGAGCGGCCGGCCCGGCCGCTCACCTGCATCAATTGCGCGAACAGGCGCTCGCTCGCACGGAAATCGTGGGAGAACAGCGCGGTGTCGGCATTGAGCACGCCAACCAGCGACACACGCTGGAAGTCGTGGCCCTTCGCGATCATCTGCGTGCCGACAAGAATATCGACCTCACCCGCGTGGACATCGGAGAACAGCGCCTGGGCACTGCCCTTGCGGCGCGTGCTGTCGGCGTCGATACGCAGCACGCGGGCGCCGGGCACCGCGCTCGCGAGCGTCTCTTCGACACGCTGCGTGCCGCGCCCCATCGGCGCGATATCGACGTTGCCGCATTCGGGGCAAGAGCGCGGAATGCGCGACTCCCAGCCGCAGTGGTGGCAGCGCAGCGCGCGCTCCGGCTTGTGCAGCACGACATAGGCGCTGCAGCGCGGACAACCGGCGACCCAGCCGCATGCATCGCAGGCAAGTTGCGGCGCGTAGCCGCGACGGTTCAGGAATACGAGGCTTTGCTCGCCGCGCTCGACGCGCGCCTTCAGCGCGGCGATCAACGGCCCCGACAAGCCTTCCACCGATGCCCGCCCGCGCCGGCGCTCGTCTTCCAGATCGATCAGCTTCACGGTCGGCAACACGGCGTCGGCGACCGCCCGGCGCGACAGGGTAAGACGCTTGTAGCGCCCCTGGTCGGCCTGCCACCAGCTTTCCAGCGACGGCGTCGCCGAGCCGAGTACGACCGGCAAGCCCATTTGCTTCGCGCGATAGATCGCCAGATCGCGCGCGGAATAGCGCAAGCCTTCCTGCTGCTTGTAGGCCGGATCGTGCTCCTCGTCGACGACGATGATCGCGAGCCTCGGCAGCGACGCCAGCACGGCGAGCCGCGTGCCGAGCACGATGCGGGCGCGGCCGGTGTGCGCGGCGAACCAGTTGCGGGCCCGTTCACCCTCCGCGAGACCGCTGTGCAGCGTGACGATCGACGTGCCGTCCAGCGCGGCGAAGCGCGCCCGGAAGGCCGCCTCGAATTGCGGCGTCAGATTGATTTCCGGCACGAGGACGAGCGCCTGCGCGTTGGGCTTCGCGGACAGAATCTCGGCAAGCGCGCGTAGATACACCTCAGTTTTGCCACTGCCCGTCACCCCATGCAGCAGGAACGGCGCGAAACCGTCCGCGTCGCGGATCGCTTCGACGGCCGCCGCCTGCTCGTCGGTGAGCGTGGGCAGCGTGGGCGCGGGCGTATCCAGCGACGGCGCAGCGGCAAGCACCGCGGCGGCTTCGATGACGTCCAGTGCGACCCAGCCTTGCGCGCGCCAGGTGTCCAGGCTTGCAAGCGCTTTGGGGTGCAGCGCACGGGCGTCGGCGGCCAGCAGGAAGTCGGTCTCGGCCAATGCCTGCGCCAACTTTCTCAACGCGCTCGCGCGGGCGGGCAACGCGCCGGGCAGCGCTTGCCGGCCCTCGGGCGTAAGGCTATAGCGCTCTTCCGGCGCAAACAGGCGCGACCAGCGCGACGCATCGCGCAACGCTTGCGGCAACGCGGGCAGCGCCACTTCGCCGAGACCGCGTTGGTAGTAATCCGCGGCGAAGGCGGCCAACTTCAGCCATTCCTTGGATACCGGCGGGCAGGCGGTGCACACGCCACTCGCCGAGCGCAGCCGCTCGGCAGGCACGTCACTGTGAGTGGTCACTTCGCAGACGAGCCCCACCACATGCCGCTTGCCGAACGGCACACTGACGAGCATGCCCAGCGCCACGGGTTCGGGCGCGTCATAGCGGTAGTCGAACAGCGTCGGCAGCGGATGATCCAGCGCGACGCGGACAAATACGTCGCTCACGCGGCAAAGGAAAGAGGAAGGGTCGGCCCGACACGACGCCGCACCGTGATGAACATCGAGTCGGCGAAAAGGCGCTCGAAGTTAAAGTAAAACTTCAATAACGGCGCTAAGTTTTGGATTCGACTGAAGAATTGCACTCGGTCCGCTGGCCTGTGGATAACTTTGTTAAGAACTTCGTTCCGATGGGCCGCAAACCGCGCCGCAGCGGCCTTCTGTGGGCTTCCGCACATTTCCCCCGCGAGCCGCCAAACCCTTGCCAGACAAGGCTTAGATCAAATGTGCCGGTACTGTGCAAGGGTCAGGACAGGACTACAGTCTCTACCGCGCCGCAGCGTGACGAATGTGCATAAGTCAAGCCTTGACATTCGTGAGACCGCCATCTGACGGCCCATGGACTGCAAATTTCCCCTTAGGCCGAGAGCCCACTTCGCTGCGTCGCAACAAAAACTGGTAACGATTACGGCTTCATTCCGGTGCATGAGCGCCGCTGCGAATCGCGCGGCTATGGCGATGCACTTCGTCAACCAGTTCGGCAACGTTCTCCGGCGGCGTGAACTGCGAAATGCCGTGCCCGAGATTGAAGACGTGTCCCGGGTGATTGCCGAAGCTGTCGAGCACTGCGCGCGCTTCCATGCGAATCGAGGCCGGCGGCGCAAACAGCACCGACGGGTCGATATTGCCCTGGAGCGCAACCTTGCCGCCGACCCGCTCACGGGCCTTGCGCAAATTCACCGTCCAGTCGAGGCCAACCGCATCCACGCCGATCTCGGCGATCTCGTCAAGCCACAGGCCGCCGCCCTTCGTGAAGGTGATCACCGGGACCTTTTCGCCGTCGTGATCGCGCTTGAGCTGGCTCACCACCTGCTGGATGTACTGCAGCGAAAAACGTTGATAGACGCCGTCCGCAAGTGCCCCACCCCAAGTATCGAAAATCATCACCGCTTGGGCGCCGGCTTCAATCTGCGCGTTCAGGTAAGCCGCGACCGACCGGGCGTTGATGTCCAGAATCCGGTGCATCAGATCCGGACGCGCGTAGAGCATCGACTTGACTGTGCGGAAATCCGCCGAACCGCCGCCTTCGACCATGTAGCACGCCAGCGTCCACGGGCTGCCCGAAAAGCCGATCAGCGGCACGCGCTGACGACCGTGCGCGTCCGTGAGCGCAGTCCGGATTTCGCGCACCGCGTCGGTCACGTAACGCAGCGTCGCGTCGATGTCCGGCACCGCCAGGCGCGCTACGTCCTCTTCCGTGCGCACCGGGCGCGCGAATTTCGGCCCCTCGCCGGCGACGAATTCGAGCCCGAGACCCATCGCGTCGGGCACGGTCAGGATGTCGGAGAACAGGATTGCGGCGTCGAGGGGATAGCGCTCGAGCGGCTGTAACGTGACCTCCGTCGCGAACGCCGGGCTCTGTGCCAGGCCGAGGAAACTGCCCGCGCGACCCCGCGTGGCGTTGTATTCCGGCAGATAGCGGCCAGCCTGCCGCATCAGCCAGATCGGCGTGTAGTCGGTCGGCTGGCGCAGCAGCGCGCGCAGGAAAGTGTCATTCAGGAGTTTATGGGCCACGTTGCGTACGACTGAGGGCAAAGAAGCATTTTACCCCGGAGCCGGCTCACTGCATCGGGCCTGATGCGGTCAATAACTGCCAGGTGCACGGCCTGCGGGCGGTATGCCAGCGCCGGCTGCGGCGCGCTGACTTAGCTGAATGGCCGATGTTCAAGCCGGCTTTGCCGGGCTACTATCGGACCGTCTTACCATGCAATTACATACAAACAAAAAGGAGACTCGATGAACAGGGCAGCACTCGCAATCCTCGGCGCGCTCGCCGGCATTTTGATGCACGTAGACGTAGCTGGCGCGCAGTCCACCGCCTCCGCGCCTTCCCGGCTCGATGAAATTCTCAGCCGCGGAACGTTGCGCGCCTGCACGACCGGCGACTACAAACCGTATTCGTTCCTTAAAGGCGACGGCCAGTTCGAGGGCATCGATATCGACATGACGGAGTCGCTCGCCAGGTCGCTTGGTGTGAAAGCGGAGTTCGTCAAAACGTCGTGGTCGAGTCTGATGAACGACTTCGTCGAGAAGTGCGATATCGGCGTGGGCGGCGTATCGCCTACGCTCGACCGGCAGAAGCGCGCGTTCTTCACGCAGGCTTATATGATCGACGGCAAAACGCCGATCGTTCGATGCGACGACGTCAACAAGTATCAGACGGTCGCGCAGATCGACCAGCCGGCGACACGGGTGATCGTCAATCCGGGCGGCACCAATGAGCGTTTCGCAAAGCAGTACTTCCCGCATGCGAGCGTGACCGTCTATCCCGACAACGTGACGATCTTCAAGCAGATCTTGGCCGGCAAGGCGGACGTGATGGTGACGGACGCGTCGGAAACCTTGTTGCAGCAAAAGCTGAATCCGGGTCTGTGCTCCGTGCATCCGGACAAACCGTTCCAGTATGGCGAGAAGGCCTGGCTGCTACCGCGCGGCGATGTAGCGTTCCAGCAATACGTCGACCAGTGGCTGCACCTCGCGCACGCGACTGGCGAATATCAGACTGTGTCGGATAAATGGCTTAAATAAGGTTGTTGTAAGCCGAGCCGCCTGTTGTTGGTTTATCGGGAAATGCAGGCGGCTGGGCACGTCGGCAGATTTTTCATCGTGCCCCGTGATCGTGTAACCGAGTCTTCAGCTTTTAAGAAAAAACTGAACAATGCAGCGAAATATAGAACTGGCGAAGCGGCCCCGTTTGCTGGCGAGTCAAATAAATGCCGAATATTGCGGTGCAGCACGCCAACCTCCTTTGCGCACAATGAAATTTCGACCGCTGGAGAAACTCCTGTAACAGGGGATTCATCCCAAAAAAAGATGCGTGTGCAACTATTCATGCGGAGTCGACTGAACGGATTATTCCGTGGTATGCGTCGCGAATAGCATCAATCATGCGTATGAAATTGCACATCAGTCATGGGTAAAAATTACTTTTGAAATGATTTGATTTGGCAATAAATCCCGGCATGCCTTATCTGGCAGGCGTTACAACCTGAAACACTTTGTTACCGCGCGGCCAGGGTAATTCGCCCACAATGCCCTCAACGGTTTCAACACGGATGTGGCTGGGTGCGTGGTGTGAGCGGATACGATGCACTTGCCGGTCGGCGTATGCCGAAGCCCTGTGAAGGGGCATCCCTGCTGGGGCCGTAGTCGGCGCAGGGTCGTCGTTTAAGTCGGTTCCAACTTTGGTCTCCTCGCGCTAACCCCGTAGCGTGTGGTTTTTAGCGGGCTCCAGGCCCGCTTTTTTTTCGTCTGGCCAAACGTTTGCGCGGCGTGGCATCGCCCGTTATGGACATTCGCGGATTTTGCCGGCGAGTTGTTCAGCGAATGGATTGGCCTTTTCTGTCTTTACGCCGCGCCGGTCGTTGACCTTTTACCAGCGCGACGTCGCAATGGCGTCACGCTGTCCTGTCTTCCTTCAGTTTCAATTCGCTGATCATCAGTTCGCGCATGACGAATTTCTGTACTTTGCCGGTCACCGTCATTGGCAATTCATCGACGAAACGGATGTACTTCGGCACCTTGTAGTGCGCGATCTGCCCTTGGCAGAATTGCTGGATCTCTTCGGCTGTCGCGTGCTCGCCCGAGCGCAGCACAACCCACGCACAGACCTCCTCGCCGTACTTCGCGTCGGGCACGCCGAATACCTGCACGCTCTGGATCTTCGGGTGTCGGAACAGAAACTCTTCGATCTCCCGCGGGTAGATGTTTTCGCCGCCGCGAATCAGCATGTCCTTCAGCCGGCCGACGATATTGCAGTAGCCGTCGGCATCGAGGGTCGCCAGATCGCCGGTGTGCATCCAGCCGTCGACAATGCTCTCGCGCGTCTTCGCCTCATCGCCCCAATAGCCCTGCATCACCGAGTAGCCTCGCGTGCACAGCTCGCCGGTCTCGCCGACCGGCACGATCTGCCCGAGCGGATCGACAATCTTCACTTCCAGATGCGGTTGAATGCGGCCCACGGTCGTGGTGCGCTTGTCGAGCGGGTCAGTAGTGGAACTCTGGAACGACACCGGGCTGGTCTCCGTCATGCCGTAAGCGATCGTGATTTCGCTCAAATGCATCCTGGAGACGACCCTCTTCATCGTCTCGATCGGGCATGGCGAGCCGGCCATGATGCCGGTGCGCAGACGCGAGAAATCGTAGCTGGCAAAGTCCGGATGATCGAGTTCGGCGATGAACATGGTCGGCACACCATGCAATGCAGTGCACTTTTCTTCAGCTACCGCGGCAAGGGTCGCGGCCGGGTCGAAGCCCTCGCCCGGAAACACCATATTCGCGCCGACCGACACACACGCCAGCGCCGCCAATACCATCCCGAAGCAGTGATAAAGCGGGACGGGGATGCACAAGCCGTCCTGTTCGGTCAGCCGCATCGCCATCGCGATGTAACGCGCGTTGTTCACGACGTTGCTATGGGTCAGCGTCGCCCCTTTCGGATTGCCGGTCGTGCCGCTGGTGAACTGGATATTGATCGGCTCGTGGCACGTCAACGCCGCGCCGAGGGCGTCGAGCTGCGCGGCGTCGAGCGTCGCACGCCCGCGCTCGATCAGCTCGGAGAAGCTCATCATGCCAGGCGTTTCGGTGTCGCACATGCGGATCACGTAGCGCAACTCGGGCAGCCTTGCGGCGTGAAGGTCGCCTGGCGCTTGCGTGGCCAGTTCCGGTGCGAGTTCCTGCAGCATCTCCAGGTACATCGACGTCTTGAAACGCTCGGCGGCGATGATTGCCTTGCAGCCAACCTTGTTCAACGCGTATTCGAGTTCCGCGAGCCGATACGCCGGATTGATATTGACGAGCACAGCGCCGATGCGCGCGCTCGCGAATTGCGTCAACAACCACTCGACCCGGTTCGGCGACCAGATGCCGACGCGGTCACCCTTCGCGATGCCGAGTGTAAGGAGCCCGGACGCCAACACATCGACTTCGTCTGCGAACTCCTTCCAAGTCCAGCGAATGCGCTGCTCGCGAAACACCACGGCGGGGCAATCGGGAAAGCGCTCCGCGGTATCGCGCAGAAACTGGGCGACCGTTGCTTCGCTCAACGGAACCTCAGTCGAGCCGCGTACATATGACAGGCCGTCTTTGGGTTCGATGAGTGCACCTACGCCTGAACTTTGCGTTGCCATGGTGTTGTCTCCGTGAGCGGAAGCTCGCTCTATTGAAATGAATTTGAAATGGATTGTGCCACCGGCGTATATCCATACGGCATCAAGTCTTACCCGCAGCCCATCGTGCGGTCCTCGTGGCCGGCAGCCAATCCGTTCTGTCTCGTGATTTTTCTGACGTTTCCGTAAACGTCAACTCGTGATCAAAAAAAAGCAGCCACGAAGGCTGCTTTTTCTCTGATGCGTATTGCCTAATTCTGACCGCGTAGCTTGCGCAGACGCTGAATCGCCGCGAGTTGGGCCGTCGCATACGCGAGTTCCGCTTGCGCGGTTGCGTATTCGAGGTTCGAACCCGTGTTCTGCAGCGCTTCTTCCGCACGCTTGCGTGCATCTTCGGCCTTGGCTTCGTCGAGATCCTTGCCGCGAATCGCGGTGTCGGCGAGAACCGTCACAGCGCCCGGCTGAATTTCGAGGATGCCGCCGGCGACGAACACAAACTCTTCTTCGCCGTTTTCAACTTCGATGCGCACCGCACCCGGACGAATCCGCGTGATGAGCGGCGTGTGGCCCGGCAGAATGCCGAGTTCACCCGCTTCGCCCGGCAGCGCGACGAACTTCGCCTGGCCCGAGAAGATCTGCTCTTCCGCGCTGACGACGTCTACTTTAATGGTTGCCATAAGTGTCGACTCCTGTCGACGAGAGTTAGCGCTTTTGCGCTTACTCTCGTCCCATGCAAGGCGGGGTTGAGCGTAGTAAGAGGCGCCGGCTTTGCTCAGTGCTACTGTTTGGGTAGTCCTGATGTGCGAGCCCGCGCCCGCTTCGTTACACCCGACCTTTACTGGATCTTCTTGGCCTTTTCGAAGGCTTCGTCGATCGTGCCGACCATGTAGAACGCTTGTTCCGGCAGGTGGTCGCACTCGCCTTCAACGATCATCTTGAAGCCACGGATCGTTTCCTTCAGCGGCACGTACTTGCCGGGCGAACCCGTGAACACTTCGGCGACGTGGAACGGCTGCGATAGGAAACGCTGGATCTTACGAGCACGCGCGACGGCGAGCTTGTCTTCCGGCGCCAGTTCGTCCATGCCCAGAATCGCGATAATGTCGCGCAGTTCCTTGTAGCGCTGCAGCGTTTGCTGCACGCCGCGCGTGATCGCGTAGTGCTCTTCACCGATCACGTGCGGATCGATCTGGCGCGAGGTCGAATCGAGCGGGTCCACTGCCGGGTAGATACCCAGCGAAGCGATGTCACGCGACAAAACGACAGTTGCGTCCAGGTGGCCGAAAGTCGTTGCCGGCGACGGGTCGGTCAAGTCATCCGCAGGGACGTACACGGCCTGAACCGACGTGATCGAGCCGGTCTTGGTCGACGTAATACGCTCTTGCAGCTTGCCCATTTCTTCAGCCAGCGTCGGCTGATAGCCCACGGCCGACGGCATACGGCCGAGGAGTGCCGACACTTCGGTACCGGCCAGCGTGAAACGGTAGATGTTGTCGACGAAGAACAGCACGTCGAGGCCTTCGTCACGGAAGTGCTCAGCCATCGTCAGGCCGGTCAGCGCGACGCGCAGACGGTTGCCCGGCGGCTCGTTCATCTGGCCGTACACCAGCGCGACCTTGTCGAGAACGTTCGAGTCCTTCATTTCGTGATAGAAATCGTTCCCTTCACGGGTACGCTCGCCAACACCGGCGAACACGGAGTAACCACCGTGTTCTTTAGCGATGTTGTTGATCAGTTCCATCATGTTCACGGTCTTGCCCACGCCGGCGCCACCGAACAGACCCACCTTGCCGCCCTTCGCGAACGGGCAGATCAGGTCGATAACCTTGATGCCGGTTTCGAGCAGTTCGGTCGACGGCGACAGGTCCTCGAACGCCGGAGCCTTCTGGTGAATGCCGCGAACCACATCCGAGTTGATCGGACCAGCTTCGTCGATCGGGCGACCCAGCACGTCCATGATCCGGCCCAGCGTCGGCTTGCCGACCGGCACGCTGATCGGGTGGCCCGTATTCTTCACGACCGTGCCGCGACGCAGGCCGTCCGATGCACCCAGACAGATGGTACGGACGACGCCGTCGCCCAGCTGTTGCTGGACTTCGAGGGTCAGTTCCGAACCTTCGAGAATGAGCGCGTCGTAAATCTTCGGCATGGATTCACGCGGAAATTCCACGTCGATCACCGCGCCGATGCACTGTACGATCTTGCCTTCTACCAAAGCAGTAGTACTCATCGCTTTTCCTTTAGATACTCAATTCTTCACTCGCGCAAAGGCGCAGTTTCGGTGGGGTGCGCCTCACGGGCGCACACGAAGCAGCGTGACTGACCGTCAAGGTCAGACTGCCGCCGCGCCACCGACGATTTCCGACAGTTCTTTCGTGATCGCGGCCTGACGGCTCTTGTTGTACACGAGCTGCAGTTCGTTGATGACCGTCTTCGCGTTGTCCGAAGCGGCCTTCATCGCGACCATCCGCGCGGACTGCTCCGATGCCATGTTTTCCGCGACGGCCTGATAGACCAGCGCTTCGACATAACGCACCAGCAGTTCGTCCACCACTGCCTGCGCATCCGGCTCGTAGATGTAGTCCCACTGCGTGCTCGGCGTCGTGCCGTCTTCTTCCTTGCGCTCGAACTGGTCCGCCGACAGCGGCAGCAATTGCTCGATCACCGGCTCCTGCTTCATCGTGTTGACGAAGCGCGTGTACGCCAGGTACACCGCCGAAACCTTGCCTTCCGAGTACAGGTCGAGTTGCACCTTCACCGCGCCAATCAGCCTTTCGAGATGCGGCGTATCGCCCAGTTGCACGACGTTCGACACCACCTTGGCGCGCAGACGGTTCAGGAAGCCCAGACCCTTGGTGCCGATCGCGGTTGCTTCGATCGACTTGCCCTGGCCTTCGAGTTCCTTGAACTTCTGCGTCGACGCACGCAGCACGTTGGTGTTCATACCGCCGCACAGACCCTTGTCGGTCGTGACGAGGATGATGCCGGCCGCCTTCGCGCCTTCGTTCGGCACCATGAACGGGTGACGATACTCGGGGTTCGCACGGCTCATGTGCGCAGCGATGTCGCGGACCTTGTCGGCATACGGGCGAGCAGCGCGCATGCGCTCCTGAGCGCGGCGCATCTTCGATGCGGCCACCATCTCCATCGCTTTCGTGATCTTGCGCGTGTTTTGCACGCTCTTGATCTTGCCGCGAATTTCCTTCATTCCAGCCATTGCTTGCTCCTTGTCGGCCCGAGTTAGCGCTTTAACGCTTACTCGGGTCCCATGCAAAGCGATCGAAGCAGCGCGGGGACATTCACATGCGGCCCGCGCCGCTTCAAGGTCCGTTTATGCCTTGCGGATCACTCGCGGATCAATAAGCGCCGGACTTCTTGAAGTCCTTGAGGGCCGTGTGCAGCAGGCCTTCGTCGTCCTTCGAGAGTTCCTTGGTATCTTCGATGCGCTTGACCAGGTCAGCGTGGCTCGACTTCAGGTATTCGCGCAGGCCCTTTTCGAACGACAGGACTTGCGAGACTTCGAGGTCGTCGAGGTAGCCGTTGTTCGCTGCGAACAGCGAGATGGCCAGTTCCCACACTTGCAGCGGCTGATATTGCGGCTGCTTCAGCAGTTCCGTCACGCGGCGACCGCGCTCCAGCTGCTTGCGGGTCGCTTCGTCGAGGTCCGATGCGAACTGCGCGAATGCTGCCAGTTCGCGGTACTGTGCCAGGTCGGTACGGATACCGCCCGACAGCTTCTTCACGACCTTCGTCTGAGCCGCACCACCAACGCGCGACACCGACACGCCAGCGTTAATTGCCGGGCGGATACCTGCGTTGAAGAGGTCGGTTTCCAGGAAGATCTGGCCGTCGGTAATCGAGATCACGTTCGTCGGAACGAACGCGGTCACGTCGCCTGCTTGCGTTTCGATGACCGGGAGCGCCGTCAGCGAACCGCTCTTGCCCTTTACCTCGCCGTTCGTGAACTTCTCGACGTACTCTTCCGAGACGCGAGCAGCACGTTCCAGCAAACGCGAGTGCAGATAGAAAACGTCGCCCGGATAGGCTTCACGGCCCGGCGGGCGGCGCAGCAGCAGCGAGATCTGACGGTATGCCCAAGCCTGCTTTGTCAAGTCGTCGTAAACGATCAGCGCGTCCTGACCGCGGTCGCGGAAGTATTCGCCCATCGAGCAGCCGGCGTACGGCGCGAGGTACTGCATCGCCGCCGATTCCGAAGCCGAAGCGGCCACGACGATCGTGTATTCCAGCGCGCCGGTTTCTTCCAGCTTGCGCACCACGTTCATGATCGACGAAGCCTTCTGGCCGATCGCGACGTAGATACAGAAGAGGTTCTTGCCCTTCTGGTTGATGATCGCGTCGACTGCAACTGCGGTCTTGCCGCACTGGCGGTCGCCAATGATCAGCTCACGCTGGCCACGGCCAATCGGGACCATCGAGTCGATCGATTTCAGACCGGTTTGGACCGGCTCCGAAACCGACTTACGCCAGATCACGCCCGGAGCAATCTTTTCGATTGCGTCGGTCTTCTTCGCGTTGATCGGGCCCTTGCCGTCGATCGGGTTGCCCAGTGCGTCGACCACGCGGCCGAGCAGTTCCGGACCCACCGGAACTTCCAGAATGCGGCCCGTCGTCTTGACGATGTCGCCTTCCGAAATGTGTTCGTACTCACCCAGAATCACGGCGCCGACCGAGTCGCGCTCGAGGTTCAGTGCGAGACCGAAGGTGTTGCCCGGGAATTCGAGCATTTCGCCCTGCATCACTTCCGACAGGCCGTGGATACGCACGATACCGTCGGTCACGGAGATCACGGTGCCCTGGTTGCGAACGTCTGCGCTCGCTTCAAGGCCCTGGATCCGGCTCTTGATCAGCTCGCTGATCTCAGAGGGATTGAGTTGCATTATTCGCTCCTGATAGTCAATTCTGTTGCGTGCCAGCCGCTTCAGCGCCGTGGGCGCTTCAGGCCGTCAGAGCCGTTTGCATGCTGGCAAGCCGCGCGCGGACCGAGGTATCGAGCACTTCGTCGCCGACCGTCACGCGCACGCCGCCGATCAACGACGAGTCGACTTCGACCGTCGGCTTCAGCTTGCGTTTGAACTTGCGTTCGAGACTTGCGACGAGTTCGTTCAACTGCGCGCCTTCGAGCGGGAATGCGCTGACGATCAGCACATCGGCCGCCCCTTCGCGGGCGTTCTTCAACTCTTCGAACTGCGTGGCGATTTCCGGCAGCAATTGCAGGCGATGGTTGTCCACCAGCATTTGCACCAGATTCTTCGCTTGCGCGTTGTCCTTGAGCGGCGACTTGACCGCGGCCAGCAGCAGTTCGCTGACCTGGGCGCGGCTTACTTTCGGGCTCGAGGCGATCGACAGCACATCGGGCAGACGCGCAACCTGTGCCAGCTCCTGCACGAGCGTGGACCAGGCGGCGATGTCACCAGCTTCGGCCACGCCAAACAGCGCTTCTGCGTACGGACGGGCGATGGTTGCAAGTTCGGCCATGATCAGAGCTCGGCTTTCAGTTGATTCAGCAGGTCAGCGTGGGCTGCCTGGTCGACTTCGCGCTTCAGGATCTGCTCAGCGCCTTTCACAGCGAGTGCAGCGACTTCGCCGCGCAGCGTTTCGCGCGCCTTCACGACTTGCTGGTCCGCGTCGGCCTTCGCTTGCGCGATGATGCGAGCGGCTTCAGCTTGTGCCTGAGCCTTGATTTCGTCAGCGACTGCCACAGCGCGCTTTTCCGCGTCGGCAATACGTTGCTGACCATCATTGCGTGCCTGGGCAAGTTCCTGGTCGACGCGCTTGTGAGCAGCTTCGAGTTCTTGCTTGCCCTTTTCAGCAGCCGACAAACCGTCAGCAATCTTCTTCGAGCGCTCGTCGAGGGCGTTGATCAACGGCGGCCACACGAACTTCATCGTGAACCACGCGAGGATCAGGAACACGACCATTTGCGCAAACAGGGTTGCGTTGAGATTCACGGTGTTTCCTTAAACGTTGCTAGTTCGGAAAGTGAAACGGCAAGGCGCTCATCGATTCTGTATTCGATCAGCGCCCAAGTGCCCGTTCCGCCCTGCGCCTTTACCAGTTATAGCTCAGGCGCAAACTTCCGAGGAACCTCAGCCTGCCAGCTTCGACAGCAGCGGGTTCGCGAACGCAAACAGCATTGCCACACCAACGCCAATCAGGAACGCCGCATCGATCAGACCAGCCAGCAGGAACATCTTGGTTTGCAGCGGGTTCATCAGTTCCGGCTGACGAGCACATGCTTCGATGTACTTGCCGCCCATCAGGCCGATACCGATACAGGCGCCGATTGCACCCAGGCCGATGATGATGCCGATACCGATGGCGGTCAGACCCTGGATGTTGGCGATGAAAGCTTGCATGATCACTCCTTTGTGAAAAGTCTTTTAGAACTGGTTGGAACTGGGATTTGAAAAACTACGATTCTTTGTCGACGGCGCCCGTTAGTGCGTGTCGTGTGCCTGGCCGATGTACACCAGCGTCAGCATCATGAAAATGAACGCCTGCAGCAGAACGATCAGGATGTGGAAGATTGACCACACGCTGCCGGCGATCACGTGGCCGATGAAGCCAAGCACCGTCGTGTCCGCGCCGAAGCTCCAGATGCTGCCGAGCAGGGCAATCAGCAGGAACAACAGCTCGCCCGCGTACATGTTGCCGAACAGCCGCATGCCGAGCGAGACCGTCTTCGCGACGAACTCGATGATGTTCAGTGCAAGGTTCGGGATCCACAGGAGCGGATGCGCGCCGAACGGAGCGGACAGCAGTTCATGCACGAAGCCGCCTGCGCCCTTGATCTTGAAGTTGTAGTAAATCATCAGCACGAACACGCCGAGAGCGATGCCGAGGGTACCGTTCAGGTCGGCGGTCGGCACGATGCGGTGGTGCGGGATGGCTTCGGACAGACCCAGCCAGCCGATCACGTGGCTTGGCAGATCGACAGGGATAAAGTCGAGCGAGTTCATCAGCGCAACCCAGACGAACACGGTCAGCGCGAGCGGTGCGATGAAAGTGCGCGTGCCGTGAATCATCGACTTCGATTGATCTTCGACCATTTCGACCAGCATTTCGACCGCGCATTGGAAACGGCCCGGTACGCCGGACGTCGCCTTGCGAGCAGCGAGATGGAGAATGAAGATGGTGGCCAGACCGCAAACGATCGACCAGAAAAGGGTGTCCAGATTCCACACGTGAATGTCGAAAATCGACGTCTGGTGCGCGGTGGAAAAGTTCTGCAAGTGGTGCGCGATGTACTCGGACGGATCCATTGCGCGCGTGCCTTCGCTAGCTGCCATATCGTTAAAGCCACCCAAATTGTCGAAAATCGTCTTAGGCCGCACCCGCAGCAATGCTGTATTGCGGGAACACGCCGGGTGCGGACCGTGTCGTATCCGCACACCTGTGGCCGGCGCGCTGCGCGCCAGCCTGAATTTTGTGCTGCTACTGTGTTACTGCTACCTTAGCGCCACGCCAGGGCAATCCAGTAGGTCTTGAGCGCAATGAGGTAGGTCACGAGCAGCGGAACCCAGCGTACCTCGTGATACCAGAAGGCGATGGCTACAAACATCGCGATCGTTGTCCCCATCTTGAGCGCTTCGCCGATCATCCAGCTCATCACTGTCTCAGCGCCGCTCAACGTTCTAAGGCGCGCCGCGAACAGCGCACCCGGTATCCAGCAAATCGCCCCACCCAGGAACGCGGACAGCGCAGCAGCGCCCGGCGGCTTGTAAAACAGCCACCACAACAGCGTAGCACCCAGGGACAAAACCATTTGCGCCGCAACGACCTTGAAAGGCGTAACGCGCGATGGACGACTCACGCTCGGACCAAACAGCTTTTCGGCTTCAGCCCGCGTGAGCGGAACGATATTGTTATCTTCTTGCTCGGCGTCCCACGCCTCGTGTGCAACTTGCTGACCGGTGGGCGCATCCGAAACAGAGCGTTCAACGCGGTGTCCGTCGCGCCCATTCTTCGGCGCTTGATTCGACGTTTTGACCGCCATTGCAGTGTTCCGAAAGTCTTTGTTCAGCTCGCGAGCTTACGCTTCGCTTACGGGGGTGCCGTGCAATTAAATCGGGGCGATTGTAAGCGATAGTTGCAGGCAATTCAAGACTTTAGGCCGTCCAATAACGAGCGTGAAAAGCGCCCCCACGATGCGGGAGTGGCGCTCTGATAGGAGAAAGCACGCCAAATGTAAGGCGGCTTGGGGGACCGCAAAATGCGCGCTTTGAATCGGGCGGGTTTACGCCCACGGATAGGGCGGCTGGATGTCGTGACAGACGTCTCAAAAATGCAACAAACGCCAAATTTTGCGCACAGCATTGGACGGGGCGGGCGCTGACGGGTAAACGGCGCGCCTATGGCGGAGCGAGTTCACCATCACGGGCCGCGGAGTTGCGGCGAAAGCTCCTTGTTTGGAGCGGCTCTGGGCGATTAGCGTTGCGGACGGCGATCGAGTTTCGCAGCACCTTGGGGCGACTACCTGTCTCGCCATGTGGACCCACATGACCACGCCGGGCCGAGCGCGTCACATGACAGACGCTTGTTGGCGGGAAGACTTCGCATTGCGACAGCAATCGCTGCGGTCGGACGCACGGCACGGCCTGTTCAGTTGGCAAAATCAAACGCCTTTGCCGCCGCCACAGAGATTTCACAACATAGCAAAATATCTGGATTCCTTATCATCAGAGTTCGATTTTTTATTCAGGAATCCAATTGGAATTGATTTGGAATACAGATCAATAAAATTGGCCTTTCAATTCGGCACGCCCAGCACAACACTTCGGCGAACGCTGAACATGCCCGAATCGTTCCAAATAGCTTGCGAGCGATCGACCACCCCGCCGCAAGCCTATTCAGCACTCGTCCGATGCATTGCGTGTCTTACACCGTCGCATTACCTCGCAACCGCACGAGAATACCTTCCAACGCATCCAGATCACCAAAGTCCACCAGCACCTGCCCCCTACCCCGTCGACCGAGCTTGATCTTTACCGTCGCCGAAAGCAAATCCGACAGCTCTTCTTCAAGCCGCCGCGTGTCGCGTCCGCCGTCCGGATTCGCGCGCGCCTTGACCGCAGGCGCGGCCTTGGTGGTGACCGCCACCAGCTTTTCAGTCTCGCGCACGGACAGTCGCTTGTTCACGACCTGGTTGGCCAGCGTGATCTGCGTTGCGGCGTCGACGGCCAATAGCGCCCGTGCGTGCCCCATGTCCAGATCGCCGGCCAGCAACATCGTCTGCACCGGCGACGCCAGGTTGAGCAGGCGCAGCAGATTCGATACCGCGCTACGCGAACGGCCGACCGACTCCGCCGCCTGTTCGTGCGTGAAATTGAACTCGTCGAGCAAGCGCTGGATGCCCTGCGCTTCTTCCAGCGGATTCAGATCTTCGCGCTGAATATTCTCGATCAGCGCCATCGCGGCGGCGGCCTGGTCCGGCACGTCCTTCACCAGTACCGGCACTTCCTCGAGGCCCGCGAGACGCGCTGCGCGAAAACGCCGCTCCCCGGCGATAATCTCGTACCTGTCCGCCGACACGGGACGTACGAGGATCGGCTGCATCACCCCCTGCGCGCGAATGCTTGCCGCCAGTTCCTGCAACGCGCCTTCGTCCATGCGTGTGCGCGGCTGGTACTTGCCCGGCTGCATCTTGCTGAGCGGCAGCACGTTGGGCGCACCCTCGATCGTCACCGTTTCGGTGATGTCGGCGGTGCCGCCCAGCAACGCCTCAAGGCCGCGTCCCAGTCCCTTCTTTCTTGCTACTGCGTTCATCGTGCTTCCTCGATCCGCTCAGGATGCCTGGGGCGCGTCGTTCAACGCGCGCACCCGCTCAATCATTTCCGCGCCGAACTGCACATACGCCTGCGCGCCACGCGATGCCCGGTCGAACACCACGCCCGGCAAACCATAGCTCGGCGCTTCGGCCAGACGCACGTTGCGTGGGATTACCACGTCGAATACCTTGTCGCCGAAATGCTCTTTCAATTGATCCGAAACCTGCTGTTGCAGCGTAATGCGCGGATCGAACATCACCCGCAGCAAACCAATGACCTTCAGGTCCCGGTTCAGGTTGGCGTGTACCTGCTTGATCGTGTTGACCAGATCGGACAAACCCTCGAGCGCGAAGTACTCACACTGCATCGGAATCACGACGCCGTGGGCGGCGCACAACCCATTGAGCGTCAGCAGCGACAAAGCTGGCGGGCAGTCGATCAGCACAAAATCGTATTCACTCTCGACCGCCGCGAGCGCGGCCTTCAATTGACGTTCACGATTCTGCACACTGACGAGCTCCACCTCTGCGCCCGCGAGTTCGCGGTTCGCGGGTAACACGTCATAACCGACGGCTTCCGGACGGATGCGCGCGTCGGTCACCGATACGCTATCCACTAGCACTTCGTAGACGGTGTTTGCGCATGCGGCCTTGTCGATGCCGCTGCCCATCGTGGCGTTGCCCTGCGGGTCCAGGTCGATGAGAAGGACTCGCTGTCCCTGCGCTGCCAAGCTCGCGGCCAGATTGACTGTGGTCGTCGTTTTGCCGACGCCGCCCTTCTGGTTCGCAACGCAGAAGATTTTTGCCATCGTTCGTGTGTCCCTTTTGCTGCTTCTGGATGAAGTAAAAATCGTTGATTCGGCCGCGGTGATGCACGAGGCTAGCGCCGGCCTCAGTTGTCGGCGTCCACTACGACCTTGATCAGATGCCGCTCGGCCTCGAGCGACGGCACGTTCAGCCGTATAATCTGTTCCACGTGGGCGCCCACCGGCAAGCGTTCGATTTCGCCATCCGGACGCACGCCTTTCATCGCCCAGATCGCCCCCTGCTCCGCAACCAGATGACGGGCCAGTGTAACGAAATCCGTGAGTTCTGCGAATGCGCGCGAGACAATTACGTCGAACTTTGCCGGTACTTCGGCGCCCGGCTGCAAAGTCTCGACGCGGCCGGTCACCACCGACAGATTCGCCAGACCCAGTTCCGCCTTCGCCTGAGCCTGGAAGGCCGTTTTCTTATGAACGATATCGTTCAAGGTGACCGTCCAGTCGGGCAAAACGATCGCTAGGACAACCCCAGGCAAGCCGCCGCCCGAACCCACGTCGAGCACCGACGACGGCCCACGAGGCGCGAGATGCGGCACGATCGAAAGCGAATCGAGAATGTGCTGGATCAGCATCTGCCGCGGATCGCGGATCGCCGTCAGGTTATAGACGGCGTTCCACTTCGCCAGCAGCGCGACGTAGTCGAGCAACTTGCCCTGCTGGGTGTCGCTCAAATCGAGACCAAGTTCGCGGACCCCGCTTGCCAGCAACGGCGCCAACGTCTGCTGAGCGCTTCCCTTCTGACTCACCGTCATTGCGTCACCGGCGTGGTATCGGTGCCGGGTTCGGCGGGTTTCGTCGAACGGCGGCCCAAGCCGCGCTTCAGATGGACCATTAGCAAGGAAATCGCCGCCGGCGTGATGCCGGAGATGCGCGACGCCTGGCCGATGGTTTCGGGTCGGAATTGCGTCAGCTTCTGACGCGCTTCGAACGAGAGACCTCTGACTTCCGCGTAGTCCAATCCCTCGGGCAGACGTGCGCTTTCATTGGCCTCGTTTCGTACGATCTCCCCGGCTTGACGGTCGATATAGCCCTGATACTTGATGCCGATTTCGATCTGCTCCTTGATCTGAGCGAGCAGTACGTCGTCTTCAGCAAGGATTTCAGGCGCGCCACATGCACCGGCACGCAAGCCGCACACGCCGTCGTAGCTGACGCCCGGACGACGCAGCAGATCCGCCAGGCTGTATTCGTGGTCGATCGGCTTGCCGAGCAAAGCGGTCGCTTCGTCATCAGGTAACGTCTTAGGATTGACCCAAGTCGTGCGAAGACGCTCTGTTTCACGTGAAACAGCGTCGCGCTTGCGGCTAAAGGCTTCCCAACGAACATCGTCGACCACGCCAAGCTCGCGGCCGATTTCGGTCAACCGCATATCGGCATTGTCTTCGCGCAGGCTCAGCCGATATTCGGCCCGGCTTGTAAACATCCGATACGGCTCGGATACGCCTCGTGTGACCAGATCGTCGACCAGCACGCCAAGGTAAGCCTGGTCGCGACGCGGGCACCACGCTTCCTTGCCCTGCACATACAACCCTGCATTGATGCCCGCCAGCAGGCCTTGCGCGGCCGCTTCTTCGTATCCGGTCGTGCCATTGATCTGCCCGGCAAAGAACAGCCCGTTGATCACCTTGGTTTCCAGCGAAGCCTTCAGTCCGCGAGGGTCGAAATAGTCGTATTCGATCGCATAGCCCGGCCGCAGAATGTGCGCGTGCTCCAGGCCGCGCATCGAACGCACCAGTTGGAGCTGCACATCGAACGGCAGGCTCGTGGAGATTCCGTTCGGGTAGAACTCGTTAGTCGTTAGCCCTTCCGGTTCCAGGAAGATCTGGTGCGATTCCTTCGACGCGAAACGGTGAATCTTGTCCTCGATCGACGGGCAATAGCGCGGCCCCACTCCTTCGATCACGCCCGTATACATCGGCGACCGATCAAGGCCGCCGCGGATGATGTCGTGCGTACGCTCGTTCGTATGCGTGACCCAGCACGGCACTTGCCGCGGGTGCTGGTCGACGCGCCCAAGAAATGAAAACACGGGCACTGGATCGAGATCGCCCGGCTGCTCTTCGAGCTGCGAGAAGTCGATCGTGCGGCCATCGATACGCGGGGGCGTACCCGTTTTGAGCCTGCCCTGCGGCAGCTTCAATTCCTTCAGCCGCGCGGACAGCGAAATCGCCGCCGGATCGCCTGCGCGGCCGCCGGTGTAGTTGTTCAAGCCCACATGAATCTTGCCGTCGAGGAACGTCCCGGCCGTCAGCACCACGGCGCGCGCCCGGAAACGAATCCCCACCTGCGTGACTGCCCCAACGACACAGTCGCCTTCCACCATCAAATCGTCGACGGCTTGCTGGAACAGCCACAAATCCGGCTGATTCTCCAGCCGGTGCCGGATCGCCTGCTTGTACAGCAGACGATCGGCCTGAGCGCGCGTCGCCCGCACGGCGGGCCCTTTCGACGAATTCAGGATACGGAACTGGATACCGCCCTCATCCGTCGCGGCCGCCATTGCACCGCCAAGTGCGTCAACTTCCTTGACCAGATGGCCTTTGCCAATACCGCCAATCGACGGATTGCAGCTCATCTGGCCGAGGGTTTCGATGTTGTGAGTCAGCAGCAGCGTCGTATTGCCCATGCGCGCCGAAGCCAACGCGGCTTCCGTGCCGGCATGACCGCCGCCAACGACGATTACGTCAAATTCTGTGGGAAAAAGCATCGCGGATCTCACGCCAGATCGACGCGTGAGCCTTTCAAAGGAAAATGTATGGGCGAATTATAACGGGTTCGGTTTAGGCCCGAATTTCGTCTAGGTGGCCGACCCGAAAAAAAACGGTGTGTTTCACGTGAAACACACCGCTTCGAAGCGCAGCAGTCAGCGAAAAAACCGGCGACTAAGCCACTTTCTTGGCCAGCCCCAGATACGTTTCGATCACACGAGGATTGTGCGCCAGATCAGCTGCCGGCCCCTCCATTACCAGTTCCCCAGTTTCGAGTACATAGCCATAGTCCGAAATCTGCAACGCCGCGCGCGCATTCTGCTCGATCAGAAGTGTCGCTACCCCGGTCTCCCGCAGCGCGCTAATGATGTGGAAAACTTCTTTGACGATCAGCGGCGCAAGACCCAGGCTCGGCTCGTCCAGCATCAGCAAATCGGGCTTGCCCATCAATGCGCGCCCTACCGCCAGCATCTGCCGCTCACCGCCGGACAAAGTCCCAGCAGCCTGCTTGCGGCGCTCCTTCAAACGCGGAAACAGCGTAAAGACCGGTTCGAGTTGTTCGAGAAAATTGCGTTCCCCAGCGCGCTTGCGTCGATAAGCGCCGAGAACGAGGTTGTCCTCAACTGTCATTGATGCAAAAAGCTCGCGCTTTTCGGGCACCAGACACATGCCACGCGCGACCCGCTTCTCGACCGGCACCGCGCTCACATCTTCGCCCTGATAGACTACCGCGCCCTTCGCGTGCCCCGTATTCGGCAATGCGCCCATGATCGCATTCAATAACGTGGACTTGCCCGCGCCGTTCGGCCCGATCACCGAAACGATTTGCCCTGCTCGCACCTTGATCGCCGCACCGTGCAGCGCCTCGACCTTGCCGTACCGGACCGACAGACCGTCCACTTCGAGAATCGGTGTAGCAGCATTCACTGTGTTCTCCATCACTCCACCCCGCCCAAATATGCTTCGAGCACCGCGGGGTCTTGCTGAACGTCCAGCGGCAAGCCTTCCGCGATCCGGATTCCGAACTCCATGACCACAAGCCTGTCGGTGAGATTCATCACGAAATCCATGTCGTGTTCGACCAGCAGCACGCTCATACCTTCGGCCTTCAGGCGACGCAGCAGGTCGGCGAGTTGCAGCTTTTCCTGGTAGCGCAAGCCCGCTGCCGGTTCGTCGAGCAGCAACAGCGTTGGATCACAACACAATGCCCGAGCGATCTCGAGAATCCGCTGCTGGCCCAACGCCAGACTGCCCGCTTCGTCGTACATATGCTGTTCGAGCCCGACGCGGCGAATCTGCCGAGCCGCTTCGGCCATCAAGCGTGCCTCTTCCGCGTTGTTCAGGCGCGCGACACTGCGCCAGACGCCCGCGTGCCCACGCAGATGCGCGCCGATCGCAACGTTCTCCAGAACCGTCATCCCCGGCAGCAGTTTGACGTGCTGGAAGGTCCGACCGATCCCACGCTTGACGATTTCACGTGAACTCAGCGAATCGATCCGCTCGCCGTGGAACGTGATCTCGCCGCTGGTCGCCTGCAACACGCCGGTGACGAGATTGAAAGTGGTCGACTTGCCGGCGCCGTTCGGCCCGATCAACCCGATGATTTGCCCCGCTTTCACCTCGAAGCTGACATCGTTCACCGCGACCAGCCCGCCGAACTGCTTGCGCGCTTTGTTCACTGTCAGAAGATCTTCGCCGGCCTGCGGCTTGCTGCGCTGCGGCAACGGTTCCGCATGATCCGCCAGATGAGCGCGCGGGCCGCGCGGGAAAAAGCGCGCGACAAACGGCCACACCCCTTGCCGCGCGTACTGCAGCAGCAACACCATCAAGATGCCGAATACGATCACTTCGAAGTTGCCGTTCTCGCCCAGCAGCTTCGGCAGCAGCGTTTGTAGATAGTCCTGCAGCACTGTCAGGATCGCCGCACCGAGCACCGCGCCCCACACATGCGAGACGCCCCCCACCACCGCCATGAACAGAAACTCGATGCCGTGATTCAGGCCGAACGGCGTCGGATTCACCGCGCGTTGCAGATGGGCGTACAGGAAGCCCGAGACCGCTGCCAGCACCGCCGCGTAGACGAAGATCACCACGCGCATCCACGCGGTATTCACGCCCATCGCCTCCGCCATCATACCGCCGCCGCGCAGCGCGCGAATCGCCCGTCCCGGCCGACTATTAAGCAGATTCTGAACGGAGATCACTGCCCCGAGCACGACCAGCCAGATCAGGTAGTAAATATGGCGGCCCGACTCCAGGTTGATGCCGAAAATATTCAGCACCGGAATCCCATTGATGCCGTCGTACTTGCCGAGCATTTCCAGGTTGCCAAACAGGTAGAACAGCGCGAGCCCCCACGCGATCGTGCCGAGCGGCAAAAAGTGCCCGGACAGACGCATCGTCACGAGCCCCAGCATCAGTGCGATCAACGCCGTCACAACGACACCCGCGATCAGCGCGAGCCACGGCGAGATGCCGTAGTTCGTCGTCAGATACGCGGTCGCGTACGCGCCGATGCCGACGAACGCCGCCTGCCCGAAACTCGTCATCCCGCCGATACCGGTCAGCAGCACGAGGCCGATCGCGACAATCGAATACAGGCCGATATAGTTGAGCAGCGTGACCCAGTACTCAGGCACGTGGATCGGCCGCGGCAACACCGGCAGCGCGAACAGCACCACGAGGAACAACCAGAAGAACTTGTTTTGCATGATCCGTTTCATCGTGTCACTCCTCTTCCTCTTCGGCGTGCGGGCTGGCAAGACTTCGCCAGAGCAGTACCGGGATGATCAGCGTGAACACGATCACTTCTTTATAAGCGCTCGCCCAGAACGACGAATACGACTCCAGCAGCCCCACCAGGATCGAGCCCGCCGCCGCCAGCGGATAGCTGACGAGGCCGCCGATAATCGCCCCCACGAAACCCTTCAGACCGATCAGGAAGCCCGAGTCGTAGTAGATGGTGGTCAGGGGTGCGACCAGGATGCCGCACAGCGCACCGAGCCCTGCAGCCAGCGTGAACGCGAGGCGCCCCGCCTGCGTCGTGCCGATGCCGACGAGCCGCGCGCCGAGCCGGTTCACCGACGTCGCGCGCAACGCCTTGCCCGAGATCGAGCGGTCGAAGTACAGATACAGCGCGCCGATCAACACCACCGCGGTGCCGACCACCCACAGGCTTTGCCCGGAGATCGTCAGGCTGCCGATGTTGAACGTCGCATCTGAGAACGCGGTCGTACGCGAGCCTTCGGCGCCGAACATCACCAGCCCCAAGCCGACCATCGCGAAGTGCACCGCCACCGCCACGATCAGCAGCAGCAGCGTGGTCGCCTCCGCGATTGGCTCATATGCGAGCCGGTAGACGAACGGTCCCATCGGAATCACGATCAGAAGCGTCAGCGCAATTTGCACAATCATCGGCAGCGGTTGTAGAAATACGCCGCGCGTGATCGCGTACACCGCGATCGGAAACAGCAGGTATTTCCCGACCAGCATCACCAGCGTGCGCGCCGCGTGTCGCCGCCGCTCCGGATGCCGCACCAGCCCCGCCGTTTCGACGACGAAGCACGCTGCACCCATCGCCATCAGCAACCAGCAGGTGGCCGGAAATTTCTGTGTCTGCAGTGCGGCGAGCGTCAACGCGCCATACGAAACAAACTCCCCCTGCGGGATGAAGATCACCCGCGTCACGGAAAACACCAGCACTAGCGCGAGCGCGAGCAGCGCGTAGATCGCGCCGGTGGTGATGCCGTCCTGCGCGAGGATCGCCGCAATTGATAGATCCATACTTCCTCGTCCTGAAGCGTCGAAATCGAAAACCGGGAAACGATCGTGGCGGCGCAATTCCCGCCCGTCCACCGACCTGCAATGCCTGAAAAGGCGACCGCCGCGCCGGAACACGGCGCGGCGGTCGTTGCCATTGTCATCGAACAGAATGGCAATGCGGCGTCATGCGCCGCGAATTGCGCGAGAGGCGCGTATCGCTTTTTTTGCTTTAGTCGTTTTGCAGCTTCCACTTGCCGTCGACGATCTGCACGATCACGCGTGCGCGCTTGTCGAGGCCGTTGTGGTCGGTCGTGGTGGTGTTCATGATGCCGTGCGACACCGGCAGTTCCTTGATGCTTTCGAGCGCGCCGCGCAGTGCCACGCGGAACGCTTCGGTGCCCGGCTGAGCGGTCTTCAGCGCGACCGGAATCGCGGTTTGCAGCATCTGGCCGGCATCCCACGCGTGACCGCCGAAGGTCGCCACCGAGCCCGCGCCATACGCTTTCTCATACGCCGCCTTGTACGCTTCCGATGACTTCTTCACCGGATTCGATTCGGGCAATTGATCCGCGACGAGGATCGGACCGGCCGGCAGGAATTCGCCTTCGCAATCCTTGCCGCACACGCGCAGGAAGTCGTTATTCGCGACGCCGTGCGTCTGATAGACCTTGCCCTTGTAGCCACGCTCCTTGAGCGTCTTGGCCGGCAACGCCGAGGGTGTGCCCGCGCCCGCGATCAGCACCGCGTCGGGGTTCGCGCCCATCGTCTTGAGGACCTGGCCGGTCACCGATGCGTCGGTGCGGTTAAAGCGTTCGCTCGATACGATCTTCAGATTGTGCGCGGCGGCCGCGGCGGTGAATACGTTGTTCCAGCCGTCGCCGTACGCATCCGCGAAGCCGATGAAGCCGACCGTCTTCACGCCGTGATGCGCCATGTAGTCGGCGATCGCGTCGGCCATCAGGCTGTCGTTCTGCGGCGGTTTGAAGGCCCATGCGCGCTTGCCGTCCATCGGAGAGATGATCGCCGCCGATGCCGCCAGCGAAATCACCGGCGTCTTGCCTTCGGCCGCGGCGTCGAGCATCGCGAGCGAGTTTGGCGTGACGGTCGAACCGATGATCGCGTCGACGTGGTCTTCATCGATCAGCTTGCGCGTGTTCTGCACCGCCTTGCCAGTATCCGACGCGTCGTCGAGCACGATGTACTGCACAGTCTTGCCGCCGATCTCTTTCGGCAGCAGTGCAATCGTGTTCTTCTCAGGAATCCCGAGCGATGCAGCGGGTCCAGTCGTCGACAACGTCACGCCGATCTTCACCTGCGCGAACGCCGCGCCCGCACCGCACATCAACGCCATTGCGATGCCGGTGCGTACCCATTGCCTAGTCTTGTTCATTGCGAGTCTCCAAACGCTTTGAAACGCGTATCTATAATCCGGCTTACGGGCCGGGTGTCCGAATCTAGTTATAGGGTTCAGGCGTGCCAAGCATGGTTTTCCCTGCTCGACGCGAATACCTTCGCCGTTTTGTTGGATGCCACTCCCCTGCTCACCACTTCTGCCAGCTGCTGCAATTTCCCACGATGAGTGGCATTCAGTGGCCCTACTTTGCAACTGCGAATTCAAACCGGCAAACTACTAACATGTTAGTAGTATTGCGTTCTGCATCATTGACGGTCAATAGAGCCCAACTCAAATGCGGGTTTGTCCCGAAGCGACGAAACCACACTTTTTCACGTGACGCGGGCGATAAAAAAGACGCGTCAACTGCACGCGTCTTTTTCGATGAGATCCCGTATCGCTTCGCCTTCGCTCAGTCGCCGGACAACTTCCACTTGCCGCCGACGATCTCCACCATCACGCGCGCCCGCTGGTCGAGGCCAGCATGGTCGTTCGCGCTCATGTTGAAGATGCCGTGCGACGCGGGCATGTCTTTGGTGTTTTCCAGTGCTGCGCGCAACGCGTCACGGAACGCCGGTGTGCCCGGCTGGCCCTTCTTCAGCGCGAGCGGAATCGCGCGTTGCAGCAACAAGCCGGCGTCCCAAGCGTGACCGCCGAAGGTTGACACTGAACCCGCGCCGTACGCGGTTTCGTAAGCATGCTTGTACGCGAGCGCGGTCTTCTTCACCGGATTCGAATCCGGCAGTTGATCCGCAACCAGCAACGGACCGGCCGGCAGATAAGTGCCTTCGCAATCCTTGCCACACACGCGCAGGAAGTCGTTATTCGCGACGCCGTGCGTCTGGTAGTACTTGCCCTTGTAGCCACGCTCCTTGAGCGTTTTCTGCGGCAACGCGGCCGGCGTACCCGCACCCGCGATCAGCACCGCATCCGGATTCTGCGACATCATCTTCAGCACCTGGCCCGTGACCGATGTGTCGTTGCGCGCGAAGCGTTCGTTCGCGACAATCTTGATCTTCGCGAGATCGGCTGCCTTGCCGAATTCCTTGAACCAGCTCTCGCCGTACGCGTCGGCGAAGCCGATGAACGCGACCGTCTTCACGCCGTGATTCGCCATGTGCTGCGCAATCGCGGTGGCCATCAGGATGTCGTTTTGCGGAGTCTTGAAGACCCACGCGCGCTTCGCGTCCATCGGTTCGACGATGCTCGCCGCAGCCGCCATCGAGATCATCGGCGTGGTGCTTTCGGCGGCGACGTCGATCATGGCGAGCGAGTTCGGCACGACGGTCGAGCCGATCAATGCGTCAACGTGGTCTTCACTGGTGAGCTTGCGGGCGTTCTTGACCGCCTGGGTCGAATCGGTCGCATCGTCGAGTACGATGTAGTCGATTTTCTGGCCCGCCACTTCTTTAGGCAGCAGCGCAATCGTGTTCTTTTCCGGAATGCCGAGCGAGGCGGCCGGCCCCGTTGCCGACACCGTGACGCCGATTTTCACGTCCGCGAATGCATGACCGCTCCATGTTGCGGAGACTCCGGTGGCGACCAATGCCGCGCTAATCCAACGCAATGCCGACTTCATCCCACTCCTCTATTACACCGTTATTCAATTGAATTTAAATCCGCGGATTTAAATACCAACCCAGTGGTCGGTGAATAGCAAGTTTAGCGGACGAAAGCCCCGCGCCGCAAGCGATTTGCAGGGTTGAGCCGGGCCGGATCGTGTGCCGTCCGGTGAATAAAAAAAGTCGGCCGAATTAGCGCAAGAAAGGAATGGCGCTTTATGAAAGCGCAAATAAAAAGCGCTGTTGGATATCAATCCAACAGCGCTTTCGTCTGGGCACTGAGTGCCTCATTGTCTCCTCGTTCTCCACCTGCAAAATTCGTGGTGCATCAGAACTGCATGAAGATTAAACGAGCACCCCTTTGACTACAACTAGCAATTACCCTAGTGGTGCAGTGCGGCACCGAAATGGGGCACGTCTGGCGCTGTCGCCAGCGGCTTTGACTATGTCTCCGATACCACCATTCACTAGAGCAGCAGTCTTCAAAATGTTGAAAATTACATCGGATGCCGAATCAATTGTGCGCGTCATTACACGTCGCCGCGCATCAAGCCCGCAGCGGCCGCACCCGCGCGACGATCTCGCCGACAATGCCGCGCCGGAACGCCAGCACGCAAGCAATGAAGATCACGCCCGTCACGATCGTCACCGACTCGCCCAGCGAGCGGAACCAGTCGATGCCGGTCGTCGCCGCAAGCGCACCGCCGATATCGCCGAGCCGGTCTTCCAGCGCGACGATCAACGTCGCGCCGAGCAATGGTCCGAACAGCGTGCCCATGCCGCCCACGAGCGTCATCAGGATCACCAGACCGGACATGGTCCAGTACGCGTCGCCGAGCGTCTCGAAGCCCTGCACCACCACCTTGAGCGAGCCCGCGAGGCCGGCCAGGCCCGCCGACAGAATGAATGCGAGCAGCTTGAAACGATCCGTGTCGTAGCCGAGCGACACCGCACGCGGCTCGTTTTCCTTGATCGCCACCAGCACCTGCCCGAACGGCGAATGCACGATCCGCACGATCAGCAGGAACGCCAGCACCATTACGGCCAGCACGACAAAGTACAGCGCCACATCCGACGACAGATCCAGCAGACCAAACAACTTGCCGCGTGGCACCCCTTGCAGTCCGTCCTCACCGTGCGTGAACGGCGCCTGCAGGAACACGAAGTAGACCATTTGCGCGAGCGCCAGCGTCACCATCGCGAAGTAGATGCCCTGCCGGCGAATCGCGAAGAATCCGACGACCAGCCCCAGCAAGGTCGCCACCGCGGTGCCGGCAATCACGCCGAGTTCCGGCGAAAAGCCGAGCGTCTGAATCGCATAGCCGGTGACGTAGCCGGCCGACGCGAGGAACATCGCGTGACCGAATGACAGCAAGCCGGTATACCCGATCAGCAGATTGAACGCCGCCGCGAACAGCGCGAAGCAAAGCACCTTCATCACGAAGAGCGGATAGATGCCGAGCACGGGCACCGCAACGAGCCCGATCAGCAGCAGACCGTAGAGTACTTTTCTCTGCATCATTTTTCCTTGCCGAAGAGACCCGCCGGCCGCACCAGCAACACAATCGCCATGATCACGAAGACGACGGTCGCCGACGCTTCCGGATAAAACACGCGCGTCAGCCCTTCGATCACGCCGAGCATCAGGCCGGTGAGAATCGAGCCCATGATCGAACCCATCCCGCCGATCACGACCACCGCGAACACGGTGATGATCATCGGCTGACCCATTAGCGGCGAGACCTGAATGACCGGCGCGGCCAGCACGCCGGCAAACGCCGCCAGTGCGACACCGAAGCCGTAGGTCAGCGTGATCATCAGTGGCACGTTGACGCCGAACGCCTCGACCAGTTTCGGATTCTCGGTGCCCGCGCGCAGATAAGCGCCGAGGCGCGTCTTCTCGATCACGAACCACGTCGCGAAGCACACCACCAACGACGCGACGACCACCCAGGCACGATAATTCGGCAGGAACATGAAGCCGAGATTGGTCGCGCCGGACAGCGCCGACGGCACGTCATACGGCTGGCCGGACGAACCGTAGATCGAGCGGAATACGCCTTCGACGACGAGCGTCAGTCCGAAGGTCAGCAGCAGCCCATACAGGTGATCGAGCTTGTACAGCCAGCGCAGCATCGAGCGTTCGATCGCGATGCCGAACAGCCCCACGATCAGCGGCGCGAGGACGAGCATCACCCAGTACGGCAGGCCGAAATACGACAGCCCCATCCACGCGAGCATTGCACCGAGCATGAACAACGCGCCGTGCGCGAAGTTGATCACATTGAGCAAGCCGAAGATCACCGCCAGCCCGAGACTCAGAATCGCGTAGAACGAGCCGTTCACGAGCCCCAGCAGCAGCTGGCTCAGCATCGCCGGAAGCGGAACGCCAAAGATATCCATTGAAGCCCTTAACCCCTGAAGCCATTACCAAGGTGAGATCGCTCACGCACGACCGGGCCGGCGCGCGACAGGTGGCAACGACGCCCTTCGCGCGCGGCATGTGAAACGGTTTGCCGTCTGCCTGCCCGCCGGCGCCGCGCAATTGCCAACCTATGCGGCGCCGCGACGACAGCAAGACGGCCTCAAGAACCTTAAACCCCGCTCACTTCCACAGCGCGCAGCGCGTTTCCGCCTTGGTCGTGAATGCCTGCTCGCCCGGGATCGTCGCGGTGATCTTGTAGTAGTCCCACGGCTCTTTGGATTCGGCCGGCGTCTTCACCTGCATCAGGTACATGTCGTGGATCATGCTGCCGTCCTGACGGATGTAGCCCTTCGCGTAGAAGTCGTCGATCTTGGCCTTCTTCAATTGCGCCATCACCTTGTCGGAGTCGGTCGAGCCGACCGCCTGCACGGCCTTCAGGTAGTTCATGGTCGCCGAATAGTCGGCGGCTTGCAGGCTCGACGGCATTTTCTTCATCTTGTCGAAATAGCGCTGGGCCCACTTGCGCGTGTTGGCATCCTTGTTCCAGTACCAGCTATCCGTCAGCACCAGACCTTGGGTGGTTTCCAGGCCTAGGCTATGCACGTCGTTAATGAACATCAGCAGCGCGGCAATCTTCATCGTCTTGTTGATGCCGAATTCCTTGGCGGCCTTGATCGAATTGATCGTATCGCCACCGGCGTTGGCGAGGCCGAGAATCTGCGCCTTCGACGCCTGCGCCTGGAGCAGGAACGACGAGAAGTCCGACGCGGACAGCGGATGACGCACCTCGCCCAGCACCTGGCCGCCGTTCGCTTTCACCACGTCCGACGTGTTCTTTTCGAGCGCCTTGCCGAACGCATAGTCAGCCGTCAGGAAGTACCACGTCTTGCCGCCCTGCTTGGTCACCGCCGAACCGGTGCCTTTGGCGAGCGCGGTCGTGTCGTACGCATAGTGGATCGTGTACGGGGTGCACTGCTCGTTGGTCAGTGTGTCAGCGCCCGCGCCGATGCTGATGTAGACCTTGTGCTTCTCGCCCGCCACCGTGTTCATCGACAGGCCCGTCGCCGAGTTCGTGCCGCCGATCAGCATGTCGACGCCGTCACGGTCGAACCATTCGCGCGCGCGCGACGCCGCGATATCGGCCTTGTTCTGGTGATCCGCGTATACCAGCGTGATCGGCTTACCGTTGACCTTGCCGCCGAAGTCGGCGATCGCCATCCGGATCGCTTCGAGGCCGCCCGGGCCGTCGATATCCGCGTACAGCCCCGACAGATCGGTGATGAAACCGATCTTCACCGCATCGTCGGCCGCTTGCGCGCTGCCCATCGTGAAAGCGGCCCCGGCCGCAACCGCGAAACAAAGTGTGGCAAGCCGCGCGAGTGGGTTCTTTTTCATTCGTGTCTCCTGGTTTCTTCGCTTGTGGTTATCAGAGGCAATCAATCGGGCGCGTTTCTATACACCCAGTAAATCGTGTAGCACCGGCATCTTGCCTTCGAGTTCGTTCGCCCCGAAGTGCTCGACGATCGCGCCGTGCTCCATTACGTAGAAGCGGTCGGCAAGCGGCGCGGCAAAGCGGAAATTCTGTTCGACCATCACGATCGTGTAGCCGCGCGCCTTCAGCGTCATGATCATGCGGGCGAGGGCCTGTACGATCACCGGCGCCAGTCCTTCCGAGATTTCGTCGAGCAGCAGCAGGCTCGCGCCGGTGCGCAGAATCCGCGCGACGGCCAGCATCTGCTGCTCGCCGCCTGAGAGCCGCGTGCCCTGGCTCGCGCGGCGTTCCTGCAGATTCGGAAACATCGAATAGATTTCCTCGAGCGACATCATGTGCGCCTTGTCGCCGATGGGCGGCGGCAACAGGAGATTTTCCTCACACGAGAGGCTCGAAAAAATCCCGCGCTCTTCCGGGCAATAACCAATGCCGCAATGCGCGATGCGATGCGTGGGCAGGTTGATCGTTTCGCGTCCGCCGATTCGGATCGAGCCGGTGCGCCGCCCCGTCAGGCCCATGATCGCGCGCAGCGTGGTGGTGCGCCCTGCGCCGTTGCGACCGAGCAGCGTGACGACTTCGCCCCGGCTCACGGTCAGATCGACGCCATGCAGAATGTGGGATTCCCCGTACCAGGCCTGCAAGCCCGCGATCTCCAGCGCGGGTGCAGCGCCGCTCGTACCGCTCACTTCGAGGCCTTCGCCCTCGACAATCGTATTCATGCGTGGGCTCCGGCAAGCGCTGCGTCGGCGCTGCCCATGTAGGCTTGCATCACGAGCGGATTCTTCGACACTTCGGCGTAGCTGCCTTCGGCGAGCACTTCGCCCCGTTGCAGCACGGTGATCGTGTCGGAGATGCCCGCGATCACGTTCATGTTGTGCTCGACCATCAGAATCGTGCGACCACTCGATACTTTTTTGATCAACGCCGTTACGCGGTCGACGTCTTCGTGGCCCATGCCTTGCGTCGGCTCGTCGAGCAGCATCAGCTCCGGCTCCATCGCGAGCGTGGTGGCAATTTCAAGCGCGCGTTTGCGGCCATATGAAAGTTCGACCGTCGGCACGTCCGCGAAATCGGTCAATCCGACCTGCGTGAGCAGGTCCATTGCACGGTCGTCGAGCTGATGCAGCGTGCGTTCGCTCTTCCAGAAATGAAACGCGGTACCGAGCGTACGTTGCAAGCCGATGCGCACGTTCTGCAATGCTGTCAGATGCGGAAATACAGCGGAGATCTGAAACGAACGGATGATGCCGCGACGCGCGATCTGCGCCGGCCGTTCGTTCGTGATGTCGATGCCGTTGAAGACGATCTGACCCGCAGTCGGTTCGAGAAACTTGGTGAGCAGGTTGAAGCAGGTGGTCTTGCCTGCCCCATTGGGTCCGATCAGCGCATGGATCGAGCCACGGCGCACGCGCAGGTTCACCCCGTTCACGGCAATGAAGCCTTTGAACTCACGTGTCAGTCCGCGCGTTTCGAGAATCGTATCGCCGAGAATCATGTTCCCTTCCATACGGAGTAAGGCGAAGCATTACGATTTTTTCGCGCGAAGCTCTGCGCGACTGTTATGACGGCGGCACCCCTTGCCGCTCGTTTGCGTGCTGCACCAATCCGGACGGTAGTCCATGGCGTGGCACGCAGCATGGCTGCCATTGTCGCGCCAATGATGCAGCGCATTCATTGGGATTTGCACTTAGTGGATGATGCCCGTCCGTGCTGGATCGACGCATGCGAGGCGCCCATTCGGTAAAACATAAACGGTGTCTCACTTGGCTGGCTGTCTGCCTTCGTGCGTACGTACCCTCGTGCTTTTCTGTCACACAGCGGACATCGAAGGCGCCGTGCTGGTTTGCGCCGCCACGCTGCGGCTCGCGCGCGCGCGGCGATCTTCGCGGATCATGTCGCTCGCACGCTCGGCAATCATCAGCGTTGGCGAGTTGGTGTTACCCGACGTGATGTTCGGCATCACGGACGCGTCGACCACGCGCAGCCCGTCGACTCCGATAACTCGTAGCCGATTGTCGACCACCGCAGCCGGATCGTCGGTCGTGCCCATGCGGCACGTGCCGACCGGATGGAAGATGGTCGTGCCGACGAGGCTCGCGGCCTGTTGCAGTTCTTCTTCAGACTGATACTGAATGCCAGGCAGAATCTCTTGCGGCCGATAGCGCGCGAGCGCCGGTGCCGCGGCGATGCGGCGTGTAAGACGCAACGCGTTGGCGGCGACATGCCGGTCGTAATCAGTGGACAGGTAGTTCGGTGCGATCAACGGTGGCGCCGACGCCTCGGCCGATCCGATGTGGATACTGCCGCGCGAAGCAGGCCGCAACTGACACACCGACGCGGTGAACGCATTGAACCGATGCAGCGGCTCGCCGAAGCGATCGAGCGAAAGCGGCTGCACGTGATATTCGAGGTCCGGACGCGTGATCGAGCGGTCGTCGGGGTCGGACTTGGCGAACGCGCCGAGCTGAGACGGCGACATCGACATCGGGCCGCTTTGCAACAGCGCGTATTGCACGCCGATCATCAGCTTGCCCCACCAATGCGCGGAGGCCGTATTGAGCGTGCGCACGCCCTCGACTTTATAAGCCATGCGCAACTGCAAATGGTCTTGGAGATTTTCGCCGACGCCACGCAGGTCCTTGACGACCTCGATACCCAGATTTTGCAGCCGTGCGCCGTTGCCGATACCGGACAATTCGAGCAGCTGCGGCGAGTTGACCGCACCCGAACTGAGGATCACTTCGCAGCGGGCTTTGGCGAGATAGTCGACGTTATCGCCGCGATATTCGACGCCGCTGCAGCGGCGTCCTTCAAACATGACGCGCTGCGTGTGCGCGCCGGTGATGACCGTCAGATTCGGACGCTTGAGTGCGGGGCGCAAGAACGCTTTCGACGCATTCCAGCGAATCCCGCGTTTCTGATTGACGTCGAAGTAGCCGACGCCGGTGTTGTCGCCGCGATTGAAGTCATCTGTGGCGGGGATGCCGTTCTGCCGCGCGGCTTTCGAAAACTCTTCGAGAATCTTCCATTTCAGCCGTTGTTTTTCGACGCGCCACGGTCCACCCGCGCCGTGCGATTCGTTTGCACCGGCGTGATGGTCTTCGCTGCGTTTGAAGACCGGCAGCACGGCGTTCCATGACCACGACGGATCGTTGGTCACGCGAGCCCATTCGTCGTAATCCTCGCGCTGGCCGCGCATATAGATCATGCCGTTGATCGACGAACTGCCGCCCAACACGCGGCCACGTGGGTATGACAGTGCGCGTCCGTTCAGCCCTGCTTCCGGCTGCGTCTTATAGAGCCAGTCCGTGCGCGGATTGCCAATGCAATACAGGTAGCCGACCGGCACGTGAATCCAGTGGTAGTCGTCGTTGCCACCCGCTTCCAGCAGCAGCACGTGGACTTCCGGATCTTCGGTCAGCCGATTGGCGAGCACGCAACCCGCCGTGCCCGCGCCGACGATGATGTAGTCGAATTCGCCTTCCAGCCGACGGCCAGCCGCATGCGTGCTTTCGGTTTGGCTCATGATTCAGTCTCCTAAGCTTTTTTCCGCGAGCCGCATGGTTCCCCTGCGGCCGCGATGCTCTGCTTTATTTGTTTTCTCTGTGCGGCAACCGAACCGGACTATTTGGCGACCGGCATCGTGAACTCGGCGCCCTTCGCGATACTGTCAGGCCAGCGCTGCATGATGCTCTTGTAGCGCGTGTAGAACCGCACGCCTTCCTCGCCATACGCGTGATGATCGCCGAACAACGACTTCTTCCATCCGCCGAACGAATGCCACGCCATCGGCACCGGAATCGGCACGTTGATACCCACCATGCCGATCTCGATCTGTCGAGAGAAAGCCCTGGCAACGCCGCCGTCCGACGTGAACAACGACACCCCGTTGGCGAACTGGTTAGCGTTGATGAGTTCGACAGCCGACGCGAAATCCGGCACACGCACTACGCACAATACCGGTCCAAAAATCTCTTCGCGATAAATCTTCATGTCGGTCGACACGTCATCGAACAGCGTGCCGCCGAGAAAGAAACCCTGCTCGTGACCGGCGACCTGATGACCGCGACCATCGACCACCAGCTTCGCGCCCGCCGCGATACCGGCGTCGATATACCCGACCACTTTCTCGCGATGCTTCGCCGTGACCAACGGACCCATCTCGGCCGCGGACTCCATCCCGTTGAGTATCTTCAAACTCTGCACGCGCGGTGTCAGCCGCTCGATCAGTTCATCGGCGATATGGCCTACCGCGACCGCCACCGAAATCGCCATGCATCGCTCGCCCGCCGAACCGTATGCGGCGCCGATCAGCGCATCGACGGCCTGGTCGAGATCGGCGTCCGGCATCACCACCAGATGATTCTTCGCCCCGCCCAAAGCCTGCACGCGCTTGCCGTGTTTCGTGCCTTCCGTGTAGATGTACTCGGCGATCGGCGTCGAACCGACAAACGACAACGCGCTCACTTCGGGATGCACGAGCAGCGCGTCGACCGCCACCTTGTCGCCGTGAACGACGTTGAACACGCCGTCGGGCAAGCCCGCTTCCTTCAGCAATTCGGCGAGCCGGTTCGACGCGGACGGATCGCGCTCCGACGGCTTCAAAACGAACGTATTGCCGCACGCGATCGCGACAGGGAACATCCAGCACGGCACCATCATCGGAAAGTTGAACGGCGTGATGCCGGCGACCACGCCGAGCGGTTGGCGCAGGTTCCAGTTGTCGATGCCGCCGCCGATCTGATCGGTGAAGTCGGTCTTCAACAGATTCGGAATACCGCACGCGAACTCGACGATCTCGATGCCGCGCATCACCTCGCCCTTCGCATCAGAGAACACCTTGCCGTGCTCGCGCGTGATCAGCTCCGCCAGTTCGTCGTGGTGACGGTCGAGCAATTCCTTGAACTTGAACAGCACCCGCGCCCGCTTGATCGGCGCGGTTTCGCTCCATGAGGGAAAAGCGGCCCGCGCGGCGGCAACCGCCGCGTCCACCTCGGTGACGCTCGCCAGCGGCACGCGTGCGCTTACGCTACCGAGCGCCGGATTGAAGACATCGCCAAAGCGCCCGCTCGTGCCGTCGAGGGTCTTGCCATTGATGAAATGGGTTAGCGCACGTGCGCTGGTCAAGCTGCGCTGGGTCTCGTCCTGAAGTGTCTCGCTCATGTCCGTCCTCTTTCCTGTGAAGTCGTCCGCTCGGCGCGCAAGGCGCGCTGCGAGCCTGATGAACGCCAAGCGTAAAGCGCTTCGAGGCGACAAATCCAATGAGTAATGCTCAACTGCGCTATAAGCCGCGCTAATATCAGGTTATGGACCTCATTCTGCTCCGGGCTTTCGTCACCGTCGCGCGGGAGGGCAACCTCACGCGTGCTGCGGTGCAACTACACCTGACCCAACCCGCCGTCAGCCTGCAAATCAAGCATTTGCAGGAGACGCTCGGTGTCACGCTGTTCTCACGGACCTCGCACGGGCTCTCGCTCACGCGCGACGGCCAGGCGCTGCTGCCCCACGCCGAACGCGCGCTGGGCGCGGCGGCCGACGTGCAGCGGGCCGCGCAGTCGCTGCGTCACGAAGTGCGCGGACGCTTGCGGATCGGCACGATTCTCGACCCAGCGTTTCTACGTCTGGGCGGCTTTCTCAAACAGCTGGTCGAGACCTGGCCACACATCGAAACGGCTTTGCGACACGGTATGTCGGGCTGGGTGCTGGCGCAAATTCGCGCGGGCGAGCTTGATGTCGGCTATTACATCGGCCTGCCGTCCGATGACGATCCGCGCGACGGGGCCACCTTCCACGCGGTCACGCTCACCCACTTCCAATATCGCGTGCTGGCACCGGCCGGCTGGAAAGATCGCGTCAAAGGTGCGCGCGACTGGCGTTCGCTCGCCGCGCTGCCGTGGATCTGGACGCCGCCCGCGTCCGCGCACAACCGGCTGTTATCGCGCTGTTTCGACGAAGCAGGCGTGAAACCGGTCAAGGTCGCAGAAGTGGATCAGGAGCCGTCGATGCTCGATCTGGTCAAATCGGGCGTGGGCCTCACGCTCGCGCGCGACGCCACTGCGATCGCCGAAGCGCATGCACACGCGCTGACCATCGTCGAGGGCGTCACGGTGCCGACCCAGCTCAGCTTCGTCACGCTTGAAGAACGCAAGGACGAACCGGCCATTGCAGCGGCGTTGAAGCTGATCGAACAGCAATGGGCGACGTGAACGCGGACATGAGCGCAGGTCCGCGAGCGTTTCAGATACGCTGGACGACGTAGGCACAACTGCGATATGAGCCGCGCTAATGCCAAACATGCGCGGCGCGACCTGACCTTAATGACACCCGCTTGCAGCCGGGCGTTCGTTAGCCGCCGTAGCAAGCCCCTTTCGCAATCGCCCGCCCACACCCCTGCATCCGCAACGACGCCGTCACGCAGTTTTTGTTAGATTGGCGGTTCGCGCTGACCAGCCGGCCCCGCATCGTTTTCTGTTCCGTTTGACTTTGTCCTTCCCGGCAGCTCCGCCCCGGCATGACCGGACGCTGCCGAACACTCCATCTTTCGACAGGAACCTGACATGGCACGCAACATTGAAATCAAAGCCCGCGCCCAGCATTTCGAGCAACTGCGCGAGCGCGCGGCCCAGCTCACGACGGACGCACCGTTGATCTTCCGCCAGCAGGACTTTTTCTACGACGTGCCGCGCGGCCGTCTAAAACTGCGCCAGTTCGACGACGGCACGCCGGCCGAACTGATCTTCTACCAGCGTGACGACCGCGACGGCCCGAAGGCCTCGTACTACACGCGCAGCCCCGTGACCAATCCCGAAGCCATGCACGCACTGCTCGCCACCGCGCTGACCACGCGCGGCATCGTCAGCAAGGAACGGCATGTGTATCTGACCGGGCGCACGCGGATTCATCTGGACCGGGTCGACGGTCTGGGCGACTTTGTCGAACTCGAAGTGGTGCTCGCTCAGGACGACGACGAAGCAGGCGGCCACGCCGAAGCCCACGCGATGTTCAAGCGCCTCGGGGTTGAGGAATCGGATCTGGTTGCGGTGGCCTACGTCGATCTGCTCAGTCCGGACAGCGAGCCGAAGCTCGTGGCCTAAACCTGCCTCCGCGCGGGCCGCGTCGAAGTTCACGCAGCCGCGATCGCAACGACGATCACAACCCACGCGGCCGCATCATCCGGCGGCCGCCCCCGGCGACAGGTGGCCAAGCGGCAACGGCCCATTGCGCTTGAACGTGGTGAGTACGATGTTCGAGCGCACGCTATCCACGCCAGGGACACGCATCAGCTTCTTCATGACGAAGGTCGACAGATAGTTCAAATCGGGCGCGACGATGCGCAGCAGGTAGTCGGCATCGCCCACCACCGCATGACACTCGAGAACTTCGGGCAACACATCGATCTGTTGCTGGAATTGCTCGATGATCGAATCGCCGTGGTGCTTCAACTTCAAACTCGTAAAAGCGGTGACGCCGAGCCCAAGCTTTTCCGGGCGCAGCACCACACGATAGCCGTCCACCACGCCTACCTGTTCCAGCCGCTGCAAGCGCCGTCCGATCTGCGACGGCGACAGCGGCACCTGCTCGGCCAGTTGCTGATGCGTGGCCCGGCCGAAGCGCTGAAGCACGTCCAGCAGCGCGAGATCGAAGTGATCGAGTTCCAACATGTCGATTTTCCGCATTGAATTGCAATTTGATGCACGATTATTGCATATTCTCGACCTAATACGCCATTATTACGCCCTTCCCGCGCGCCTGCCGCTCTACACTTGCATCATCCATTTCACTTGCAAGCACCGCACAACGCAGCACGCCATGTCCACCGCCAGCACCGCCAATACCGTCAGGCTCCAAGAGCAATTCGACGCCGGCCTCGAAACCCGCGCCGATTTCACCATCGACCAACCGACCGAGAGATACGGCGCCGTCGACCACGCGGTCTGGCAACAACTCTACGCACGTCAGACCGCGCTGCTCAAGGGTCGCGTCTGCGACGAGTTTCTGGCCGGTATCGAAAGCATCGGCATGCCGGCCGACCGCGTGCCTTCGTTCGATGAAGTCAACGCGAAACTGACGCCCGCCACCGGTTGGCAAATCGTTGCAGTACCGGGTCTCGTGCCGGACCACGTGTTCTTCGAGCATCTCGCTAACCGCCGCTTTGCAGTGACGTGGTGGATGCGCCGCCCGGACCAACTCGACTATCTGCAGGAGCCCGACTGCTTTCACGACCTGTACGGTCATGTCCCGCTGCTGATCAATCCGGTGTTCGCCGATTACATGCATGCGTACGGCCGCGGGGGGGGGGGCCCCCCCCCCCCCCCCCCCCCCCCCCCCCCCGGGGGGGGG
>NZ_JARESU010000380.1:0-1840 GCF_046027075.1 Paraburkholderia sp. RL18-085-BIA-A
GTGTGCTATGAAAGCTGTTTGATCGATGAGGGTAGGCCCCTCGATGTCGTCTTTCAGGAGAAGACATCAAACCACTTCAAGCTGCTGCGGTAAAGAGCCGTGGTGGTGAGCGTTGAAGAAAAGGCGCAGTGAATGCGTCAGGTGTGGGATAACGAGACGAGCGCAAGCGAACCGTCGATGAGGTGTCGATAGCTTTTTCCACTCGTCGTCAAAACCAAGGTCCTCGCCTGACCTTGGGACAAACCAAGCGGAAGCCTGATGACTGGCTTGGTGGCGACCGGCATAAAGACGGCGTGACGTTACTCCAGGCGATTGAACGGAACATAGGAACCTGTCACCCCGATGCGAAGGGAGAAGCTTGATTTGAAGGACTCAAAGAAGGTGAGAGTACCGATGCGGGGTACAGGGGCGGAGCATTCCGTAGTAGCGGTGAAGCCTCGTAATTGGGGTGGAGCGAAGGGAGTGCGTCATCCGGCAAGACCTGTGGGCCAACCAGACAATGGGATGAGCCGATGAGTCGCGCCAGGCCGTTTGCAATAACGAAGCAGTCTGTGTGGGCAGCATGGCTTCAGGTGAAAGCGAACCATGGAGCGCATGGTGTGGACGGGCAAACCATCGAGGCATTTGGACAGCAGCTTGGACGCAATCTGTACAAGGTGTGGAACCGGATGTCTTCAGGGAGCTACTTTCCGCCACCTGTGCGTGCGGTGGAAATCCCGAAGGGAAATGACAGGACCCGCAAGCGGTTGTTGGGAATTCCGACCGTGGCGGACCGCGTTGCCCAGGCGGTTGTGCGCAATTATCTTGAAGCGCAGGTAGAGCCCTGTTTCCATCCGGATTCCTATGCTTACCGTCCTTCCAGGTCGGCGCTGGATGCGATTGCTGCTGTCCGGGGTCGATGCTGGAAATACGACTGGGTACTGGAATTTGACATCAAAGGTGCGTTTGACCACGTTGATCACGAACTCATGATGAAAGCGGTGCGGCAACATGCCCGCTGCACATGGGTAGAGCTGTATGTGGAACGCTGGCTGAAGGCGCCGATGATGAGGGGACAGGAAATGGTGTCGCGGACGCGGGGCACGCCGCAGGGTGGTGTCGTCAGCCCGGTACTGTTTAATCTCTATATGCATTATGCCTTCGACACCTGGATGGCGAGGCACTTTCCGGACACGTCGTTCGTGCGGTATGCGGACGATGGATTGGTCCACTGCAAAAGCGAAGCCGAAGCCAGACGGTTGCAGGAGGCAATCGGTGCACGTCTGACGGCCTGTGGTCTGGAATTGCATCCTGAGAAGACGAGGATCGTGTACTGCCGGGATGGGAATCGCAAGAAAGACTATCCCACCACGACTTTCGACTTTCTGGGATACACCTTCCGTGGCCGGCTGGCCAAAAGCAAGCGGGGCGTTTACTTCAACAGTTTCAGTCCTGCCCTCAGCGGCAAGGCCGCGAAACGCATCCGCGAGAAAATGCGGACGTGGAATATCGGTCGCTGGACGGAGGCTGGGATCGAGGACATCGCCGCGCAGGCCAATCCAGCCTTGCGAGGATGGTGGAACTATTACGCGGCGTTCTACATGAGCGAGTTCAAGCGCGTGATTGCCCACCTCAACGACATTCTGGGGAAATGGGCGGTACGCAAATATCGCCGATTCAAACGGAGTCGTGCCACGGCCCGGACCTGGCTCAGGCGGATGGCCGAGCGTGAGCCGGATCTGCTGTACCACTGGACGCTGGGGGTATTGCCATCGGCTGGATGACAAGAGCCGTATGAACCGAGAGGTTCACGTACGGATCTGTGAGGGCCTGGCGGGGAAGTTCCGCCGGGCTACTCGAC
>NZ_JARESU010000381.1:0-1803 GCF_046027075.1 Paraburkholderia sp. RL18-085-BIA-A
CGATCCCGGTCCGACGACGAATTTCCGTAGGCGACCCAAACCGGTCGGCGACGATCAGGCGAAGCCGCCGTTGAGCGGGATGCGTGGGTTCGTAAAGACGTATCTCAGATATCCGCCCGATCGCACCAATCAGCGAGCTACCTGCGACGTGGCAGATGCACAGTGAACACGGTTTCTGTCTCATCGGACCGCACTTCGATCTCGCCCCCGTGTGCCTTGGCAATCTCGCGCGCGATGTATAGCCCGAGTCCGAGGCTGCTGTCGGCGTCGTGGCCGCCACCACAATTCGGGCCACGTTTGAGAGGTTCAAAGATCTGCTTCAGCGCCACTGGCTCGATCGCGGGGCCGCTGTTCCTGACCTCGAGGCTAAGTTCCGCTTCCTCGCCCGCCAGGAGCACTCGCACCGGAGCGTCTGGCGCCCCGTACTTGATTGCATTTAGCACGAGATTGCCGAGCAACTGCTGCAGCCTTCTGCCGTCCCAAACGCCCTGAGCATTGCCCACCACCTCGATATCAATCTGACGGTCCGGGTGTGCGGCCCGCAACTGGTTCAGTTCATCGGCAAGAAGGCTTGCCAGGTCGACCGGCGTCGGAGCGATAGTGATGCCCAGACCCAGGTTGGTTCGATTGAAGTCAAGCATGTCGTCCAGTAGCGCATGCATGCGAGCGCCGCTTCTGATCAAACAGGAAGCGGCTTCGGACACTTTCTCACCGGCGTTCAGCGCCGCGAGATACGACGCTGTCATCTGGATGGTCTGGAGCGGGCTGCGCATGTCGTGTCCAAGCATTCCCAGCAACAGATTACGTGCCTGTTCAACGTGAGCACTGAAGAACCCAACCGATTCGGCGATTGCCTGATCGATGGCCTCGTTGAAGCGGATGATGTCATCCAGATGGGGGGCTTCGGGCGCACAGTCGTCCATCCATAGCCGCAGAACGCTGGCGCGCAGCGCCCGGTACTCGGCGGCCATCTGGTTTATGTTGAAACCGCCTCGCGCGCGCAGCAAGGCGTGGGTTTGCGCCGCTGTTTCCGTGGCATCAATGAGTTTAGGGGCTCGCCCTTTTGATTTTTCGGCCTGAGCTTCCCTGGTCTGTGATGTCCTCAAGTCCTTCGCCACTGCCTCGAGAATCGCTTGCGCGTGGTCGCGCAGCGCCAGCGCTTGCATGTTCGCTGCGGCCGGCAACAGGGTGGCGGCAAACGCCTCCCATTGCACCAGTATCGCTTCCATGTCACGCTGGATGAAGTCAGCCAGTCGCATGTCTGCCCCCGGAAGAACGGATGAAAGCCGGAAATACGTATTTTTGCCGCATCTATATTACGGCAAGTCGTTGACGTGGCTCTATCGGGCCAACTGCCAGTGTTCTTGCTGTGATGGCGTCCCGCCCCCGGTGCTGGCGACGGGAACACCTCCTAAAGCCGAATACAGCGTTGACCGGCTGCTTTCCGATGTAGTGGTCGATCGGCCGATATTGGTCGAACTGAGCAAAAAATTCGGCTCAGAGGATGAACAGACCGAGCCGAGTCGGCTCGGCCAAAGTTCGCCACTCAGCACTATCATGGTGGACACAAGGAGGGCGCACATGTGTACCTGCGAAGCCAACCCGGACGATGCTCGTTGTGCACGAATCCGGATGTCATAACCGACATGCGAAACGGCCAATACATCAAAAGCCGGTTGCTGATCGTCGCGGCGTTCGCGTTGCCCGCGTTCGTGTTCATCAACGGCTGCAAGTCGACGACGACGTCGGCCGCGACCGTGCCAGGGGTGACCGCCACTGACGACGCTGCGCTCGTCACCCGGG
>NZ_JARESU010000382.1:0-1755 GCF_046027075.1 Paraburkholderia sp. RL18-085-BIA-A
TCACGTTGTTCAGATATTTCGACGACCGGACCTTCGTGTCTTCAGGCAACAGACCATCGGTCTTCATCTCGCGCACCGCGCGGTGCGAGGCAGCATAGCCGTCGAGCGTGATGGTCTCCGGTGACTGGCCCTGATGCCTGATGGCCTTGCTGAAGAAGGCTTTGGCCGCTGCCACGTCGCGCCTCGCCCTGAGCATGAAGTCCACAGTCTCGCCGGCCCGATCCACCGCACGGTACAGGTAGACCCACCTGCCACGAATCTTCAGGTTGGTCTCGTCGACACGCCACGAACGACCCGCAGGCGTAGCAAAGCGGTTCCAGCGTTTGACGAACTCGGGCGTATAACGCCTCACCCAGCGCAGGATCGTCGTGTGAGCCAGCGACAAACCCCGTTCGGCCATCATCTCGACCAGATCGCGTAGGCTGAGCTTGTAGCGCAGGTACCAGCGAACACACAGAATGATGATCTCCCGATCAAAATGGCGTCCGCCGAACAACTCCTCCAGACTTTTCAGCTTGTTCATCGCCGGACATCAGTTCGTTTCGTTCCGACAACTTTAACCGATTCGCCGATCCCATTTGCACCAGAGCCGAAAGATCCATGCTGTGGGCTTCGGCAAGCTTCGCCGGCTGCTTGCCGGTCTTAAGTGGCAGTGCCTTGAGCGTGACGTGTTCGCGGTCAAACTTCTCCTTTGCCGCCTGCATTTCCTCGGCCGTCCGTATCGAAAACGGCTTGTTCAACGCGTCGATATCTTCGAACTCGAAGGCTCGAGCGATCGCTCGGCGCGTGTCAAAGCCGGATGCATCGCCACGTTCGACACGCTGTATTGTCCGCACGCTCAGGCCTGAGAGGTCAGCAAGCTGCTCCTGCGACCATTGCCGGCTTTCTCGAAAGAACCTGACCACTACGGCGAGTTCGCCTTCAGTCAGGAGGCGGGGCTGGGTTTGTTCCGTGGTTGGCATCGTGATCTCCATTAAGTGGACGGGATAATGATGCGGCGGCGCCTGCAACGACGACACGACAGCGACCCGACATCGGGCCGACAGATCAGTGCCCCGCATCTTCACGCGCGCACGCACAGGACTTCATCGACATAATCAGCAATCCAGATCCCTCGGAAGGCTGCAAACATGGAAGAAAACAAAAATGACCTCGCCCCACTCATCCAGCTCGGCCAGGCGTTCGCGGGCTGGATTGAAAAGAACCAACCGCTACTGGCGTCGATCGCGAATGGTGTGCAGGGACTGGCGATCGAATTTGTCGGGTTCGCGAATCGTTTGCAAACAAACTTTGATGCCCGGATGGAGGTGTATCCCGAACTCGCAAACTGCGCACTATCGCTAGCTAAGCGAGGGTGGTTCATGAGCGGCTATTTCGGATTGTCAGAGCTTGATCAGTTCGCCCGTCAAGCGGCAAGCGGTGGGAGCCTGGACGAGCTCGAGACCGTGCTTGCGAAGCTCTACGCAGAGGACCTGACCGATCATCTCAACAGTATTGTTGACGAGCACCCTTCCCGCGCGTTCGCCATCCGTCCGGCTGTCGATGCCCACTCGCGCGGCGAGTATGCCCTCTCAGTACCGCTGTTTTTTGCTCAAGCTGAGGGCATCTGCTTCGAGAACGCCAAAAAGTATCTTTTCCAGGGCGTGCCCGAAGAACGAGTGGCGCACATCGCGCAGATCGAACTGGCAGCACTCGCGGCAGCGCCGAGTGACAACCCGGTGATGGGGTTCTACGCCTTGCTTTACGAGATTATGT
>NZ_JARESU010000383.1:0-1754 GCF_046027075.1 Paraburkholderia sp. RL18-085-BIA-A
AGGGTCGATATGACCCATTCACTTTCGCACCGAGCCGCCCTTCTTTCGTCTCGGCGGTACGTGGCTGGTTGCGCGGCCAGTGGCGCGTTTGCTGTTGATGCAATTTGGGCTGCCGCTGGCGGCAGGGCTGCTCATCGGTGTCTCGTAGTACAGCTTGCCGGCGCGGCGCAATCAGGCGGTAACCGCTAGAATTTGCGGTTTTAGCCCGGAATACGCCAATGTCTTTTGCCTCGCTTGGCCTGATCGATCCCTTGCTGCGTAATGTGCAGGACCTCAATTACCAGACACCTACGCCGGTGCAGGCCGAGGCGATTCCTGCTGTGCTCAGTGGCAAGGACGTCATGGCTGCGGCACAAACCGGCACTGGAAAAACGGCGGGTTTTGCGCTGCCGCTGTTGCAACGGCTGGTGCAACACGGCCCGACAGCGTCCAGCAACCGCGCGCGTGTTCTGGTGCTGGTGCCCACGCGTGAACTGGCCGAACAGGTGCTGCAAAGCTTTATCGATTACGGTAAAGGCCTCGATTTACGATTTCTCGCCGCCTACGGCGGTGTGAGTATCAACCCGCAGATGATGAAGTTGCGCAAAGGCGTGGACGTGCTCGTTGCCACGCCGGGCCGTTTGCTGGATCTCAATCGCCAGAACGCAGTGCAGTTTGATCAAGTACAAACGCTGGTGCTGGATGAAGCCGACCGCATGCTGGATCTGGGCTTTGCGCGCGAACTCAACGCCGTCTTTGCTGCCTTGCCCGCTCAGCGCCAGACCCTGCTGTTCTCTGCCACGTTTACTGATGATATCCGCGCCATGGCGGCGGGCATTCTGCGCGGCCCGGTCAATATCAGCGTCAGCCCGCCCAATGCCACGGCCAGCAAGATCAAGCAGTGGGTGGTGCCGGTGGATAAAAGGAACAAGCCTGACCTCTTCATGCACCTTGTGGCTGAGAACAACTGGGAGCACGCGCTGGTGTTCGTCAAAACCCGCAATGGCGTGGATTACCTGGCGGCCATGCTGGATGAAGCGGGCTATGCGGTCGACACCATCCACGGCGACAAACCGCAACCCGCGCGCCTGCGTGCGCTGGAGCGCTTCAAGACGGGCGAAGTAAATATGCTGGTAGCCACCGATGTGGCTGCGCGCGGGCTGGATATCGACGACCTGCCGCTGGTGATCAACGTTGATCTGCCGATCGTGGCGCAAGACTATGTGCACCGCATTGGCCGTACCGGCCGCGCGGGCGCCAGCGGCGTGGCGGTGTCCCTTGTTTGTGCCGACGAAGCGCCGCAACTGGCCGCGATTGAAGCGCTGATCCGGCAAACGCTGCCCCGTGAAGAGGAGCCGGGTTTTGAAGCCGAACACCGCGTGCCGCAAACCAGCGCGATGGGCCAGATCATCAAGAAACCCAAAAAGCCCAAGAAGCCCAAAGCGCCGCAGGCTGCGTCGGGCGCCAAGCAGGTGACCAGCAAAAAGCCGCGCCCGCAAAGTGGCGAAAACAAACGCAAGCCTGCGGCGCAGCGCGCAATGGCCACGGGTAAAGGCACAAGCTTGTCCAGCGGTAACCCATTCAGCGTGCAAAAGCCACGCAGCAAACCCGCCAGCAAGCCAGCTGCGAATTCAGGTAAGCCGGCTGGCAAACTCGCTGGCGGCAGCGGCAAACGCCAACCCTGATCCGTGGGGATGAGTAACGCCAGCCCTGGAACAGGGTGGCGGTTTGCGGCCAGCTGGCAGGCAGCGGGAAAGTCCGGCTCTGGGTCGACT
>NZ_JARESU010000384.1:0-1752 GCF_046027075.1 Paraburkholderia sp. RL18-085-BIA-A
GGGGGGTGGGCGGCTGCGCCGCCCACCCCAAAAACATAAGAAAAAGCACCGTAAAACCCGACATTTCAATTTAGCGCAGACCCCGACATTTGAACTTGGCAGAGACAAAGAACGACCGTGCATTTTTAATGCCAGTTCAACGCTATCTTCGACGCGAAAATCACCGCCGGCCAGCGACCGTTTATCGGGCCACGAAGTCGTTGACCGTTAGCGACAATCGCTCGTCCGGCCGCGCAAGTAACTTTCTTTGTGCGACCGCGACGATGCGGTTGCGACCGTTTTCAAATGCCTTGAGTGTGCGTGCCGCGTCGGCGTCAGGCGGGAGCCAGAAATGTTCTTCGAGTGCGACACGCGCAACCGCGCCTTCGACGCCGCGGCCGCGGGCCGACAGCATGAAAACCACGGCGCGTCCGTCCGGCGAGACGGCGGGCGCGCGATCAAGAACTTCCATGAGCTACCTCGACGATATCATTCGCGGTCTTTGTTCTGTACTGCGCCGCGGAACGGTAAATCTACCAGATGTTCCAAACAGCGCGGTGGACCACGACGTAACGATTCAGTCACGTCTGGCGTCTGTGGACCAGGATCGTCGGGGCGTTTGTTGCAAGCGGGTTTTGTTTTGTGGTGCATTGGGTTCGCGTTGACGGTTAGTTGCGTGTCACGAGTTGACACTCCTCATGATGGTGGGCTTTCTCGGGAGACGCCGTGTGGCCGGTCCCGGGCGAGCAGCCCGGCGTGGCGCCTTGAAGAGGCAGCCAAAACTGTGCTGATCACCGCGAACGCAAGGGTCGCTTCTGCTGGAGCGTGCGTAAATCGCAGCGTGTATCGGTGACGACGTGAATGTAAATCGTGTCGCCGCGCACCTCATAGATGACCCGTTTCTGACCGCTCAGCGTTTCCCGAAATTCAGACCGCCAAAATCCGAAAGCTCCGCGGGAACGTAACCACTTTGCGGGAACCGCCTGAGGTCTCCAAACGTGCCGGCAAGCTGCTTGGACGTTTGCTTCCATGTCTCGGCGCCGAAGCTCCTGAGGATGAACCGACGCAGATCCTTCGTATCCTCTTGCGCCTCTTCGAGGATCAGTAGCTTGAACTTCGTCTGCGCCATCAGCCGATTTGTTCCTTCCGGTCAAGGTCATCGAGCTCGGCGAGAAACTCCTCTGCATCCTTGAATTTCCCCTGTTCGATGTCCTTCTGACCTAAGGCCAGTATCTTGAGCAAAGCCAGCGTTTGCTGCGTGTCCTCGTAGCTTTGCACATCCTGAACGACAAGCCTGGCTTCCCCATTCTGCGTGATGAGCAGCGGCTCGCCGGAAGCCGTCAGATCCTTGACGATCTGCGCTGCGTCGCTTTTCAGGAAGCTGATTGGCTTTACGTGGTCTGCCAGCCGCATTGGGTGAGGTTTCGTCGCATTAGCGGAGGCAGGTGGTATGCTGCGGACCTTTCAAGAATGAAATGAAGGACAATGAAGGCTCTGAATCCGGCGGTCGCCAAAGTGCTGAAGCGGTTGCACTATCCGCTCGATGTGATGCTGGTGTGCGTGCGTTGGTACGTTGCCTATCCGCTGAGCCTGCGCAACCTGGAAGAGATGATGGCTGAACGCGGAGTCGCCGTAGACCATTCGACGGTTCATCGCTGGGCCATCAAGCTTCTGCCCGTTCTCGAGAAAGCCTTTCGCAGGTGCAAGCGCGCAGTCGGCAAGAGCTGGAGGATGGAGGAGACTTATGTGAAGGTCAGGGGCGAGTGGCAATAC
>NZ_JARESU010000385.1:0-1727 GCF_046027075.1 Paraburkholderia sp. RL18-085-BIA-A
ACCGAGCACCACGCACGCCAGCACCACCACCGATTCCCAGAACGTGAACGATTCCGGCGACACGAAGCCCTGGAACGAGCCGAACATCGCACCCGACAGGCCGCCGAACGACGCGCCCATTGCGAACGCCAGCAGCTTCACATTGCGGGTGTTGATGCCCATTGCCTTGGCGGCGATTTCATCCTCGCGGATCGCGGCCCACGCGCGGCCGATACGCGAATGCTGCAAGCGGGTACAGACCCAGATCACCAGCAGCGAGCACAGCACGAACAGGTAGTAGTACGAGTACACCGACGGGAACTGGAAGCCGAGCAGCGAGTGTGTCTGCGCGAGGCTGAAACCGCCCACCTGCACCGGATCGATCCCCGTGATCCCCTTCGGGCCGTTGGTGATGTTCACCGGACGGTCGAGGTTGTTCATGAAGATCCGCACGATTTCCCCGAAGCCCAAGGTCACGATCGCGAGGTAGTCGCCACGCAGACGCAGGGTCGGCGCACCGAGCACGATCCCGAAAAACGCGGCGAACGACATCGCGACCGGCACGATGATCCAGATGGGTATATGCAGCCCGTTCGGAGCCAGATGCGCGATCCACTCGAACTGCGTCGCGAGGTGTGGCGAGCTCAGCAAGGCGGCCGTGTAAGCGCCGATCGCGTAGAACGCGATGTAGCCCAAATCCAGCAGGCCGGCGAAGCCGACCACCACGTTCAGGCCCAGCGCGAGCATCACGTACAGCATCGCGAAGTCGAGCACGCGGACCCAGTAGTTGCCGCCGGCTGCGCCGATGATCATCGGTGCGGCGATCACGAAGATCGCCGTGATGATGCCGACGACCAGCGTCTTGCCCAGGTTCTTTTCAGGGATGAGCGTCGTGGACGGCTCGATCGGTTGAATTGAGGTCATGTCTGTTTACTCCTTATGGCCTGGGATCAAGCGCGATCCGCAACGCGTTCGCCGAGCAGCCCCGACGGACGGAACACCAGCACGACGATCAGCACAATGAAGGCGAACACGTCCTGGTAGTTACTGCCGAAAACACCGCCCGTAAGGTTGCCGATATAGCCCGCGCCCAACTGTTCGATCAGGCCGAGAATCACGCCGCCCACCATCGCGCCGCCGAGATTGCCGATCCCGCCCAGCACCGCCGCGGTAAAGGCCTTCAGGCCGGGGATGAAGCCCATGTAGAAGTGTGCGTTGCCGTATTCGGACGCGATCATCACGCCGGCCAGGGCGGCCAACGCCGAGCCGATCATGAAGGTCGCCGAAATCACGAAGTTCGGGTTCACGCCCATCAGGCTCGCGACGCCCGGGTTCTCGGCGATCGCACGCATCGCGCGGCCGAGCCTGGTCTTGTGCACGAGCAGCAGCAGGCCGCCCATCACAAGGAACGCCACCACGATGATCACGATTTCGGTCATCGAGATCACGGCGCCCGGCGTCGTATCGGTGGCCTTGATCACGTTGATCGGGTCGGTGGGCAACAGCTGCGGGAACGGCAGCGGGTTGCGCGACCAGATCATCATCGCGAGGGTCTGCAGCAGGATCGACACACCGATCGCGGTGATCAGCGGTGCGAGACGCGGCGCTTTACGCAACGGCCGGTAGGCCACGCGCTCGATCGTGTAGCCGACCACCGAGCAGACCACCGCCGCGATGATCAGCGCGATGATCAGCGTCGGCACGTTGCCGAGACCGGGGAAGTGGTTCTGCAGCACGCCTATGGCGGA
>NZ_JARESU010000386.1:0-1718 GCF_046027075.1 Paraburkholderia sp. RL18-085-BIA-A
GCGAACGGGGACCTTGGACGTGAGTCCGAACAACTATGATGGCAAGCAACAGTTAAGACAGGCTTAAACAGCGCAGCTGCGCAAAACTGCACCCACAGCGACCAAGGGTCGACACGGCTGTACCTTGAATCGGACACGATGAGGCGTTCATCGCAGCAATTTCCTATTGGATGCCTGGCGGTTCAGGCCGCGTGCGAACGTTACTCGCGATGTCGCTACGCAAATCCCCGCGCGGCGCCTGCGGCGTGAAATCGCGGACGCGCTCGCCCTGTTGCCAAGCCTCGACCGTGACCGGCCGGCCCGGGCGCCAATTCCGTTCCTGCGGCCTTTTTTGCGAAAAAACTGGTGCGGCCATCGATGAGACAACAATGCCGACCAGAAGCAGTGACATTGGTTTCATGTTGGCTAGCCGTTTAATGGCATCAATACGTTCGCGTGCGCGACGCATTACTACAGCGGAGTCCAGAGGGTTCCGGCCTTTTTACGAAAATGTGTTTTCCGATGTGCGCGAGCAAATTCCAGCCTCATGGGACCTACAATAAGCAGCGTTATGTTTTAAAAGGCTTGCGGAAATTATTCGCGAAAGCCTTCGAATTCTACTTGTTTGGAAAGTGAAAATGAAACGAGGCGTAAAGGCAGTTTTTCTTATGATGTTTCTGCTTGGTAGTGTGTCTGCAATGGCTGATAGCAAACTAACTGTGGAGGAATGTAACGATTATCCGTTCAAGCCGGTCGTTGGTGAGGTAACGCATGCCCAGTTGGTACGGGAGCTGGCGGAGCTGGAATCGGTTGGTTACGACCCCCACAAAAACGACTACTACTATCCCAATGACCTCCAGGCAGCACAGGCGCGATTGCACACGAAGTATGTTGCGGACTGCGCACCGGCGACTGGTCAAGGGGGCTGACGCCGCCTGAATTTCTTCGCACTGGATGAAGCCGGGCAGTTCATGGATGGCCGATTCCAGCTGTGGATAGCTCCCGACAGTGCGATGAGTAATGGCTCTGCACCACTGGGCCCTGATGCAGTCCCAGTTCCTGTCCCTGTCGACAAGGCAGACGACGTTGCAACCATTTTGCGCAAACTCGTGGCGTCGGCGACTGATGCGACTACAAAGCGCGGACCGGAGAATGGGTAAGCGATGGCTGCGGTCTGTTGGCCGCGACTTCAGGACTTCTGCTATTCGCAGGAAGACGTCAATTTGGTCGCAGCCGTCAATGCATGGGACTTGCGCACCGGTGCTTTGGCGCTTTCCGTCACCCTGCTCGCCGCCTTGGCAAGGCCATTCGGCGCCATCCGCGACGCCCAAAGAACGCGTCGCCTACATTGAAATAGGGAAGATTGCGGAGAGAGACGCGGCTTAGTGCGGCAAGCCGTCTCGCAATCTCAGCTAAATGTGGCCATCGATTCTTCGAGGCGCTCGGAGCCGCAGTTCTGACAACCGAAAAGCATATCCGGGTCGGCTCGTTCGTCTTCCGGTGTTTCGCTGAGTTCGCGGAATGTCGTTAGGAGGCTACGCCATGGCGCGGACCATCTTGTCTCCCTGGAGCGGACACCAGTTACGTCGGCAATTCGCAAGAAGCCAGTGTCTGGGAAGAAGGTGAGCGTGACGGCTACACCGTCAATGACGCAGGTTGCGATACACGGTTTTGTTGCCAGCACGTGTGCCTCCAGTGAGATGTCCAGTTTGAGCGCCGCGCGACCGGCGGACTGTCAC
>NZ_JARESU010000387.1:0-1713 GCF_046027075.1 Paraburkholderia sp. RL18-085-BIA-A
TGCGATGGATAGCGATGTTTCAAGCCGAGCAATGTTCGCTCAACGCAATTTACTGCGCTAGGCGAAATTGTAGCAGTGGTGCGGGTCAGCCACCAATAGGTAATTTCACCTGGCGCATATATATTCGCACAGCGAAAATAGTGGAGACGCGAACTGCAGGGTGATTGGGATTGGCGCTCGGAAGGAGGCGCCTAACTTGCTCCGATCAAGGCCCCATCGACATGCCAAGCACGGGACCTGCTTTCGTCGCCGAGATCGGCCCCGGTCCGTTTTATTGCGGCGGACGGGCGTCGTCGCGTGCCAGAGCATTCCTTCACGAACTGCTGGAGAGCTACTTCGACTATATGAAGTTGGAAGTTCTCTGAGCCAAGGGGGACGGTTTGCTCACCGGGCGGTTCGGCCAGGGGCGCATATCGGCATAGACCACGCACTCCGCTTCGATGTCGAACCGCAGATGCACCTCAAAGGCGCTGTCGTCGGATGGCGGGTTGTTGAGCCGCTTACCCGGTGTGACATTGAATCGGACCATCGCGCGCAGCATGCCCATCGTTTCGATTTTTGCGTCTGCGTGCCGGCCGATGGTCGTTAAGTCGCCGACAAGCTCCCCTCTATCTATCCTCTTCCGTGAATGCCGGAGGCGGCCCAGCAAAGCGAAGCGGCAGCCCATATAATCACCGGCCTCACTCACGCAAAGGTCGCCTCATGATCAAGTTTTACTACTGTCCGGCCCCGAACCCGGCCAAGGTCGCTTTGTTTCTCGAAGAGACCGAATTGCCCTATGAACTCGTGCCTATCGATACCCGCAAGGGTGAGCAGCACGCCCCGGCTTTCACTGCGATCAACCCGAATGCAAAGGCGCCGGCACTTGTCGACGGCGATGCGACGATCTTCGATAGCAACGCCATCCTCCTGTATTTAGCGGAAAAAACGGGGCGGTTCATGCCGACAACGCCGGCGGAGCGCGCGCAGATGTACTCGTGGTTGATGTTCGTGGCCACGGGCATTGGACCGTTCTCGGGCCAGGCCGTGCATTTCAAGCACTTCGCGCCGGAGCCCAAGGAGTACGCCGTCAACCGCTACGAGTTCGAAGCGTGGCGCCACTGGAGCATCATCGACGGGCAGTTGGCCCGACACAGGTATATGCTCGGCGACGAATACACCCTGGTGGACATGGCGGTATGGGGATGGGCGCGCGCAGTGCCTTTCATCCTGGGCGCCGAAGCATGGGAAAAGCTGCCGAACGTCAAGCGTCTTTTCGACGAGATCAATGCCCGACCGGCAGCGCAGAGCGCTGAAGCGCTCACAACGCGCCACGCGTTCAAGGCCGAGATGGACGACGCTGCACGCAAGGCGCTGTTTCCGCAGAACGCTCGCCTCGGCATCTGAGCATCATTGCGCCGACGGCGCGGCCAGTCCTTCCTCTGCGCGGACGCAGCCATTCCCGGTTGTGTGCCCGCGCGTGGGGCGGCCAGTGTCGGGCATCGTAAAACGAAGCAATGTTGTCACCGGACTATGCCCATGGGGGCAGGGGTTTCGCCATTGAATTGACAACATTGCTTCGCTAACTGGGAGAGCGCGCAAAAGTTGGGGAGGCTCGCAACAAGGGTCGCGTATCTCGTCGAGTAGCATCCGGGATCGGATTCTTGACCTTGGAAAACAGCTCGACGCTGATATAGAGCGTGACATCGCGCAGCTCCCCCAGTCTGTTGCGGA
>NZ_JARESU010000388.1:0-1693 GCF_046027075.1 Paraburkholderia sp. RL18-085-BIA-A
TCTATGAGCAGGAAGTTGTCAAGGCCTCTCACAAATTATCGGTCAGATCCCTCTGTGGCTCGATGGGGAAGCGCAACTGGGTCAAGGGCAGGCAACGCCTGGCGCAGCGGACCCTTGACCCAGCGCCAGGAGCGACATAATTATTTATGGTGGCGAGCGCAGATTGTTGCGTTCGCCACCATACAAGCGCATTTTCGCGACATATCCTGACGGGTCTACACCGTCGTCACCCATTGCTGTAATCCGGTTTGCGTCCTGATCTGAAGCCTGTTATCGCGCGCGTGAGACGGCAGCGTCTCACTCACTTCTATCCGCTGACGCGTGGTCAGCCTCATCCTCTATGCGCGTTACGCCGGAAACTTGTCCGGGGGCATGCCCCATCTGTTAAATCGGTCGCCTCAGCGACCCGCCACCCACACGGGCATGCCGACTTCAAACCCATCCATCATCAATCAGTTTTGTCGTCGTTGCAGACTCAGACTGGCTTGAACTGCGCGCCTTCGGGTATCACGCCGTCTTTAAGATAGCGCCATAGCGCAATCGCGAGGCGCCGCGCCACAGCCACGATCGCAATGCGCCGCGCGCGACGATTCGGTCCCGTGCCCTGCGTGCGCTGGGTAAACCAGCGCGTTAGCGCACTGCCGGGTTGGTAGCGCAACCAGCACCACGCCATCTCGATCAGCAGGGCACGTACCCGTCGGTTGCCCTGCTTGCTGATCCCCTGGTCCACGTGACTCTCGCCGCTGTCGTAAGGCTGGGGTACCAGCCCTACGCACGCACCCACCTGGCGCCGGTTGCCGAACGACCGCCAGAACAGTTCGAGCGCGAGACGCGACGCGCCCACTTCCCCAATGCCTTTCAGGCGCGCCAGGTCATGGCTTCGCTCACGCGCCGACGCCGGCAGGCTTGCCTGCCGAGTCTTCTCCAGTGCCGCGAGTTGCTGCTCGGCCAGAGCCAATCGTTCGCATTCGCGCAGCAGCCGCTCACGCAGCTCGGGCGGCAGCGCAGCGCCGTCGTGACACCGCACCTCGTCGCGCTTAAGCCGGCCGGCGAAGATTTTGTCATCAACCTCATCCCAGCAGCCAAGCGTGCATAGCAGCTTGCGCATTCGGTCTCGATGCTGAAGCACTTCCTTCTGCAGTTGCCCTCGATCGCGCATCAGGTGGCGTGACGCTTCGTCCTGCGGTGACGGTACGTGAACCACGTGCATGCGGTCGCGCTCGCCGCGAAGCCACGCGCGCAGGTTGATTACCAGCTTGATGGCATCGAGCCGGTCGGTCTTTGCGCGCCGCTTGTGACGCTCGACGGGAATGCTGGCTGGATCGACGACGTAGCACTCGACGTGTTGCGCCTGCAGCGCACGCAAGATCCAGAATGCGTCGCGGCCGGCTTCGTAGCTTACGACGATGCGCACGCCGGCCGGCAGCGACCACTTCTGCCTGTGCTGTTCGATCATGCTGAGGACCGCCTGAAGGCGGACGGCGGCCTGCGGCTGCGCTACCGTGTGCACGGCTGGCTTCTCGCGCTGGCCGTCGTGCAGTGCGATTTTCCAGTGTGCTGCGGCAAGCTCGATTGAAACCGCAAGAATCGGTTCCTCTCTACCGGTTGTGCTCGTCTGATTGGTACCCATGATGCTCTCCTTGCAGCGGGGTTCGACTGACTGATTTTATGATCAGTCAGTCGGCCGACCTCC
>NZ_JARESU010000389.1:0-1687 GCF_046027075.1 Paraburkholderia sp. RL18-085-BIA-A
ACGCCCAAATGGCTCGAACTCCTGGACGCTCAATCTCGTTGGAATCTCTTGCCACGACGGGGTTTGGGCCATTTCGACCTTCAAAGCATGGGGATTCTAGCCGATTCGTGTCAGGCTGCTCGAACCCAAGCCCGGCGGCCCTTTCAGCCGATTCCGCCAGCTGGAAAAACCCGCAACCAGTTGATAGCGAAAGTGGACGTGTCCTGACGCTCACATTACATCGACGTCATGTCTGGATCTGGACGCCGGGAGTGAGCCGCCAATTATTCCTTGCATCCATGAGACGAGGACGTTCACCGAACACGAAAGTGACCAGGTCACGCGTGCCGCGATAGGCGACGAACCGCTGGCAGAAAAATCGCTATGTGGCTGACTCCGAGGCCCGAAAGCCTTGAATTTATGCGTGTGGCTTTGCGTACCAGACTTGACCGGACAAGCGTCCCGATTCATGACATTTTTGTCATTTCCCGTCCATCTCGGCGCAAGGATGGTCTTTCTATATTTATCTGGCTGCCGTTTTGGAGAGCAAGCACTACCGAGGCGATGCCAATAGAGTTGCCAGTATTATCCTTCGAGTTGGTAATCCCTGCCGCAGCTAGCATGGTTGGGTCCAAGGAAGTCGCACCGTGCAAAGCATGACCTGGCAGCAGGTGGGCGAGGAAGTTTTCCGACCCGCGCAGTGGATGGCTAACGTACAAGCGGTTTGGCCGTTCTCCTGCCACCGTCGCGGGAAACAAAAAAAACTTGCGCATTCGCCGTTGGGGCATAAACGGTTCTACAGAGCCTACGGCGACACTGCCCATACCTTGGTATTTTCTTGAAATTGCCGCGCGGCGCGCAGCGGCGCCAAGCTTAGACGTATCGTACGCTACTCAATTAACTCAGGCTCAACACGACACGCTGCGCAGATGCAATCAGCGTCGGGTACTATCTACATTGTATGCACGACTTGCTGTGCGAAAGGGTTTTCATCATGCGTATTCTGATCGTCGAAGACGAACCGAAAATGGCCTCGTACCTTCGCAAAGGCCTGATGGAGGCAAGCTTCACCGTCGATGTCTCTAACGATGGCAACGACGGTTTGTTCCTCGCGCTCCATGAAGACTACGATCTCATCGTACTCGACGTCATGCTCCCGGGCATCGACGGGTTTGAGGTACTCAGGCGCCTGCGAGCTAAAAAACGCACACCCGTGCTCCTCCTGACGGCGCACGATGCGGTCGAAGACAAAGTCGCCGGACTTGAATCGGGGGCGGACGATTACCTGGCGAAGCCGTTCGTCTACTCCGAATTTCTTGCGCGGATTCGCGCGGTGCTGCGCAGACCCACGCAATCGGTCGACACTGCGCTGCGTGTCGGCGATATGGAAATCGACCTCCTCAGGCGCCGTGTGCGGCGCGGTGACGTCCGCATCGACCTGACTGCGCAGGAATTCACGCTTGTGAAACTCCTCGCCGAGAGGCAGGGTGAAGTGATCACGCGCGCAGTCGTCACGTCACACGTCTGGGACATGAACTTCGACAGCGATACGAACGTCGTTGAAGTGGCTGTCAGGCGTCTGCGCGCAAAGATCGACAACCCATTCGAGAAGAAACTGCTCCATACGGTCCGGGGCATGGGCTATGTGATGGAAGAGCGGCCATGATTACCGCCGACGGGGCGTACTCGCTGCTCAGGCGTCTGAGTG